>JAADHX010000330.1 GCA_013151655.1 Actinomycetota bacterium | reverse complement strand
CGTGTCGCCGGCGACAATGGTGACGTTCGCGGCGGTGGCCGCCGCCGCAATATCGGCGACGATTTCCCGGAGTTCAATCAGTGCAAACCCCTCTTCGAGGACCACCGAGACGGACAACCACGTGGGTGTTGCCCCCATTACGGCGAGGTCATTGACAGTGCCGTTGACCGCAAGATCGCCAATCGAACCTCCTGAGAACGCCCGTGGCGTCACCACGAACGCATCGGTCGTGAACACCACACGTTTACCGCCTGGTATGTCGAGCACAGCGCCGTCGTCCAGGCGGCCTAGTTCAGGACCGCCGTAGGCGCTCAGGAACACAGCGTCGGTCAACGCCTGGCTGGCTTTGCCGCCAGCGCCATGAGCCATCGTGATGACTTGGTCGGTCATCTTTGGCGGCCGCAACCGCCATTGTTCGATGCGGTCGAGCACCTGTTTGCGGTCGTCTTCTGAACTCACGTTGCCGTCACGGGAATTCTGGGTCTGGCCCGAAAGCGGCCGTAGTTGAAGTACGCGGCGCAGGCACCCTCAGAAGACACCATGCACGTACCTATTGGGGTTTCGGGCGTGCATGCCGTGCCGAAGACCTTGCACTCCCACGGGCGAATCGCACCCTTGAGTACCTCGCCGCACTGGCATGCCTTGGGGTCAGCGACCCTTACCCCGGGCACCTCAAAGAGTTTCTCGGCATCCCACTGAGCGTATTCGGTTCGCAAGGTGAGAGCCGATTGAGCGATGAAACCAAGGCCCCGCCATTCGAAGTGGGGCCGGAGCTCGAATACTTCGCTCAGAATCTTGAGGGCGGAGTTATTGCCTGCATCGCGCACTACCCGTTTGTACTGATTCTCGACCTCGGCTCGTCCGTCTGCGAGTTGGTGCAGCAACATCGCAACACCTTGCAGAATGTCGACAGGCTCGAAACCGGCGGTCACGAGCGGCAAGCCATACTCGCGAGAGACAAACTCGTACGGACCGGTGCCAATCACGGTGCTCACATGGCCTGGGCCGAGAAATCCGTCGAGCTGCATGCCTGGCGAATCGAGGATTGCTTTCATCGGCGGCACGATCGTGACGTGGTTACAGAAGATCGAGAAGTTCGACACATCGCGTTCGCGGGCTTGCATCGCGGTGATGGCCGTCGATGGAGCTGTGGTTTCAAAACCGACCGCCAGGAACACCACATTGCGATCTGGCTCCCGTTCGGCGATCGCAAGCGCGTCGAGCGGTGAATAGACCACTCGGACGTCGGCGCCGTTGGCCTTTGCTTCGAGCAGAGTGCTGTTGCCGCCAGGTACTCGCATCATGTCGCCAAAGCAGCACATGGTGACGCCATCTTGTGATGCGATAGCGATTGCGTCGTCCACGCGACCCATAGGGATGACACAAACCGGACAACCCGGACCGTGCACCATCTCGATGCTGTCGGGCAGGAGCGATTCGATGCCGTGGCGATAGATCGCATGAGTATGTCCGCCGCACACCTCCATGAACTTTCGGGCCGGTTGCTCAGCCGCTAGCTCTGCGATCTCGGCGATGAGAAACTTGGCGGCATCAGGATCGCGGAATTCGGTCACGAACTTCATGCATGCACCGCCGATGGTGCCAATTGAGTGCAGATTTCGTCGATCAAGAAACCCTGCGCCTCCTGAACTCGGTGCACAGAGGGTGAGTCGACAACCAGCTTGTGGTCGACTTGGTGATGAGCAACCAAGGGGCCACCGCCATATCCGGCGCACGCCACGATGATCAGCTCCGAGGCCAGGCTGAGATCGAGAACCGACAACAGGTTCCGAGACGCTCCACTCGTACTGAATATCACCAACACATCGCCGGGGCGGGCCGACGCCTCGACCTGACGTGAGAAGATCTTGTCGACCCCGAGATCGTTAGCCAGGGCGGTGAGTATGGCTGGGTCATCGGCCAGCGACCTGGTTTGGGCACCGCTGCCTTGCAGTAGCCGCGCCAATCGTCCGGCATCACACGCGCTTCCGCCATTGCCGATGACAAAGATCGATCTTCCAGAGCTGAGGCACGAGCGAATCTGGGCAACGACCGCTTCGATCGCTGCTGCGTTGGCCGCTAACGTCTGCGTGGCCAGTTCGTTGGACTCGGCTTGTTTTGACACGGCGGACTCTGCCATCGATGCCAGCAGCGCGGGCTCGTCATCCTCGGTAGCGTCGAGAAACGGATATAGAAAGTTGGTTGAGTCGCCGCCGAGGCTGGCGGCCCCACCGGTTAAGCCCGGGTGCTCCAGACCGATCTGCACAAGCTCCCAGAGAACGTGATACCAGCGAACCAACTCAGGTTCGGTCTGTTGGCGCCCAACAATCAGTAGCTGGGCATTCTCGGGCACAGGCCGCTCGAATGGCCATTCGGCGGACTCAAGTACTAGGAGCGCATCATGGGGGCGTACGACATGGTGGATGTCTTCAGGCGCAACCGCGATCGACGGTAACGAGCGAGCACCGGTGATGGCCGGATGCACAAACTCGACAGCAACGTGGCGTGCGTGGTCGGGCCGACCCTCAGCCGAAACGATTAGGCGACCACCGGCAGAGAACACCCGAGCGAGTGCCAGCGCGGTCGCCGGTAGCCCGGTATCGGTCATGTCTCGGTGGTCGATGATTTTGGTTCGATGCTCGGAACATCGGCGCTAAATGCTTCGACCTCCTCGTCATAGACCGAGCCCAGCATGCGCATGAAGTCGAGTTGAGCAGCAGCTTCCTCCTCGTCGATGATGCTCATCGCAAAACCGACATGAAGGAGAACCCAATCGCCCACCTTCACGCCATCGTCAAGTACGACAACAATGCTCACCTCACGGCGTACACCTTCGACCTCGACAATTGCTGCTTTCTTCTCTGGTGCGAGGATTTCAACAACTTGGGCTGGGATACCTACACACATCAGGAAGCCTGCCCGATCAGAGAGTTTGGGGCAAGAATGTCGCACACGTTCTGCACAGCCATCACCACTGGGCTTGCGGGCGCGAAATCGAGCAGGGGAGTGGCGGCCGCATCGGCGTCGAGCACCTCGTCGCCCCAAGGAATTCGAGCAATGAGGTCGAGTTCGTAGTTGTCGCAAAACTCGGTGATTCCCGCGAAGTCGCTGTCAGAGCGACACTTGTTTGCTACCACGACGACTCGGCCGATAGCTGTCTCGGCGGCGAGTCTGGCTTGCAGCTTTACGGCCTCGAGCGAGCGAAAGTACGGCTCCGCGATAAGGACAAGCGCATTGGCCTCGCGGGCGGTACCGCGGCTCAGATGCTCTGGCGAGGCCTCCATGTCGAGCAGCGTTATCGTGCTTGGCATGGCGTCGAGGTCGCCCAGCAGTGCCGAGACCACAGCATGTGCGGAGCACAAACATCCCTCGTCGGCGTGTTCTGGCATCCCCATCCGTAACAGTCGAACACCGTCCGGTGCGACGAGCGTGTGGCGATCGAGGACGTCGGCGATTGGTTCGTTTAGAGCCGGGCCGTCGAATGAACGTGAAACGAGGGTGGTTGGCGGGAAAGGCACCTGGCGAATTGCTTCGTTCGATACGCCAAGGGCAGCGTGCAGATTGGGGTTGGTATCGGCGTCGATAGCGATGACGTCGCGTCCTGATCGGGCCAACAATCGTGACGCGGTGGCCGAGAAGGTCGTCTTGCCTGCTCCGCCTTTACCGGCGACAGCGATCTTCATAGGTTGTCAGCATCCTCGAGTGCTGCTGACAGTTGATCTCGAGCCAGACGCAGATCTAGGACTGCTTGGGCTGACGCCTCGCGTCCGGGTGGAGTGACCATGTACACCCGACGGTCCGGGCCGTTTTCCGATGGCTCCCACTTCGAGCTCAACAGATTCTTCTGTTCCATCGACCGCAGTTCGCGGTAGACGGCCGCCATGTCGATGCTCAACCCGTAGCTGCGCACGGCCTCGGCCAGTTCGTAACCGTAGGAGTGGTCGGCGCGCGACAGACCCAGAAATAGCAGATGTCGCAAAAAGCGTCTCGGCAGAACCGAGGTTGCCGGTTTGGACTTGCGGGCCCGGTCAGTGGTGGTCATGGGCCGACCCGTCGTTGTGCCCATCATTGTGATTGTGGGGCATGTGTTTTTGGTCCATGAGGTGGTTGTGTTCGACTCGGTGAGCCATACATGCGTCGGCTTCGTCGACCGAAGCATGGCACCAGCAGTCGTCGCTGCACTCGCCGTGGGCGGGTTTTGTCAGCTCGCTGAACGACTCTGCGAACTCTCTGGCGCCCTGTTTGAGCCCGAAATCAGAGAGGGCATACCATTCGCCATCGGCGGTCAGGTATCCCTCCTCGACGAGGCGATCCAGGTAGCTGACACCCCGATGGGCATCCACGCCCAAGAACCTCTCGATCATTGGTGCATCGACGATGTCGCCGAAACCTTCGCCACGCAACCAGTACATGACTTGCAGAATTTCGCTTCGCCAGTACAGCATCTGCAACGCGGATGACTTCGGAGCGACGATGGAGGAGTCTTCATGCAGAGCGCTCATCTAAACCCCCGAATCTGCGGCCAATTCGACCAATTCTCAACTGTGTGTATACTACACCTAGCCGAGGCACAGACCGCAACTGGAGACACACATGGCGCAGTACACCAAGGTGCCCGACCACTCACACAGCGACAACGAGCTGATGCCACTGGTCACCGATCCGGCGAACGCCTTCGCTCCGATTGCCATGCGTAGTCAAATTCTTCCGCCGCGCGAGGAGATTTACCACAGCAAGCTCGAGAAGGTTTACCTCTTCTGGATCGTCGGCGCGTCGTGCGACGGTTGCACCATCGCAGTTACGGGCGCCACGCATCCACGGCTCGAAGATCTCATGCTTGGTCGCGTTCCAGGGCTACCACGAGTCGAACTGATTCACACGGTTGTGTCCGTCGAGTCCGGCCCAGAGTGGACCGAGAATCTTCGCATGGCCGCCGCCGGCGAACTCGATGCCCCTTTCCTCATCTGTTGGGAGGGTTCGATCATGGACGAGACCTACTCAGGCGACGGTTACTGGATGGGCCTTGGCGAAGATCGCGAAACTGGTCGCCAGATCACAAGCCTCGAGTGGCTCGACCGAATGGCGCCACTCGCGGCCGCGGTGCTGGCCATCGGTACCTGTGCCACATGGGGCGGCATTCCAGCTGCGGCCAACAATGTCACCAACGCCAAAGGGGTTATGGACCACCTCGGCAAAGATTACCGATCAACGTTAGGGCTGCCCGTCATCAACGTGCCTGGCTGCTCGCCAGTCGGAGACAACATCCTCGAGACCGCGTCAGCCGCACTGCTGTTTCTTAATGGTTTGGCACCGCTGCCAGAGTTCGACGAACTTGGTCGGCCCGCTTGGCTGTTCACCGAAACCGTGCATCGTCACTGTCCACGTGCTGGTTACTACGAGGAAGGTGTTTTCGCCGAGGAGTATGGCGATAAGGAATGCCTTGTCGAGCTCGGCTGCTGGGGTCCGGTAGTACAGTGCAACATCGCCGAACGAGGCATCGTCGACGGATACGGCGGCTGCATGAACATGGGTGGCATCTGTATTGGCTGCACGATGCCAGGGTTCCCAGACAAGTTCGCACCTTTCTACGCGACACCACCAGGCTCGTTTCTCAGCGCCACAACCAGTCGAACCGTCGGCGGTTTCATTCGCCGCGTCCGACGTCTGTCGATGCACGACAAACAGAGGTCGGCCCGGTGGGACAGCGATGATTCACCAAGCGGGTGGGCCCGACATAAGAAGCAACCGGTCGGGGTCGAGAAGGCAGTCCACCGCTTCTACAGCAAAGTCCAACACTTCAACGACGGCGCGAACCATTAGGTAGGTCAGATATGTGCTTTAAGAACCTACCCATCGAATTCGATAGCGACGGCAAAGCCAGACTTCTCGAAGGAGTCGGCGACCCATACGGCGTAACCACTAGCCCCATCAAGCAATACGTTCGCCCGGACGCATCTGGCAACGACGGATCGGGTGCCAGTACCGCGCCGCCTCGCCTGCGCGAGTGGAGTATCGACCCCGTAACTCGGGTCGCTGGCGCTCTTGCAGTGCACACCACTCTCGACCTTGAGAACCGCAAGGCGGTGGATGCCTACTCCATGGCAATGCTGTTCCGCGGGTACGAGATCATCCTGCAGGGCCGTGATCCGCGCGACGCGATCGACATCAGCTCGCGGGCGTGCGGTGTTTGCGGAGGCGTGCACTCGACCGTCTCGGCGATGGCGATCGAGCAAGCGTTTGGGATTGTCCCACCGCCGCTAGGCGTGGTGGTACGAAATCTCGGCGAGGTCGCCGAGATGTTCTACGACCACCCGATTCACCTTGGGTTGCTTGCCGGTCCAGATTATTCGACGGCCCTTGTCTCGATGACAAACCCCGAGCTGGTCACACTTGCCGCTCGAACGCCGGCCAAGCATGCCCATATCCACGGGTACAAGACTGTCAAAGACATCATGGATGCCATGAACCCTCTTGAGGGCCAGATCTACCTGGAGGCTCTTGAGTACACCCGCATCGGGCGCATCATGTGCACGCTGATGTACGGCAAATACCCGCATCCGTCTACTCTTGTTCCTGGCGGTGTCTCCACAACAATCTCGACGTCAACGTTCAACGAGTTCTATACCCAGCTCGGCAAGATCTTCGATTACGCGAAACGTCTCGCCGGCTGGTGGGATGACATCTGCGACTTTTTCCTCGAAGCCAACCCGGCCTACGAGCAGGTGGGCGCCCGACCCGCCAACATGATCCAAACCGGCATATGGGACGACCCGAAGGTCTACGACGCCACCTACGCCAACATCGACACTTGGGGCAACGCTCGCTACTCAGCACCCGGCATCATCATCGACGGCAAACTAATCACGACCGACCTCACCCGCATCAACATGGGCATCGAGGAGTTCGTCGAGCACAGCTATTACGATGACTGGACCAAGAACGGGCCTCAGAAGTTCGATACCGACCCTCTCGGCAACCCGCTGAGCCCGTATCACATGATGAACAAGGTCACGATTCCACGACCTGAGGGTAAGAACTTCAAAGAGAAGTACACCTGGGACACAGCACCGCGCTGGGATCGTATGTCTATGGAGACGGGCGTCTACGGCCGCATGTGGACCACAGCGCTAGCAGGCAATCTCGAAGACAATCCCTACATCAGCTCAACGGGCGATGGGCTACGAATGTTGATGCCTCGCCACGAGCTCCCCGAGATGGAGCTCAACTGGAAGATTCCTCGTACGCTCAACGCATTCGAACGTAACCGTGGTCGGGCCTACGGTGTTGCTTTCACAGCTGCCATCGGCATGATCAACCTGATGCAGGCTTTTGAGTACTGGCGAAAAGGCGAAACCAAGACTGCCACCAAGTTCAAGGTGCCTCAGGATGAGCGCGTCGGTTATGGCTTCTGGGAAGCCGGTCGCGGCTACCTCAGCCATCACTTACACATGGACAAGGGCAAGATCCTTAACTACCAGATCAACACCCCCTCCACCTGGAATGCTGCGCCGCGCGATCCCTTTGGAGAACCTGGTCCGTACGAGGAAGCCATCGTCGACACGCCGATTCTTGAGAGTGTGTCCGATGACGATGTAAAAGGCATCGATATCTTGCGGACGATCCGCAGCTTCGACCCATGTATGCCCTGTACTACCCACATGGACACCGGTAAGGGCATCATCACCCGCGAGGTAAACTCCTGCAGCTGCACGCTGGAGTAACCAAATGCCGGTAATCGATCG
>JAADHX010000218.1 GCA_013151655.1 Actinomycetota bacterium | reverse complement strand
ACTGTGAACACCTCGATGAGGCTGCCGGTGAATCTGCGAGACGCCGCCGCCCTTGCAGTCGATCAACTCAGCGCCGCCCCCTCGACCACGGCCATGACCGCCACCGCGCTACGTCAGAGGTTGGAGACGATCGTTATGGACGGCGCCCTTCGCCTCCACTACGACCAGCACCCCGACGTCCGACCGACGCTCGCCGAGGTCGCCCACGCGCTGGCACGGCAAGACGGATCGCCGCTCGCCGCTCGACCAGAGTTGATCCAAGCCGCAGCCCAGGCCGTCATCGCTCGCCGCCCAAATGCGGATGCCGACGACGTGCTCCTGTGGGCCGAGGCACAGCTGGAGATGTCAGCGTGAGAACAGTCATCTTCGACAACGAAGCGGTGCAGTCACTCGCCAGCGTCACCCACAACAAACACCGCGCGGTCCTGGCCCATCTCGAAGGTGTCGTGTCACGGCGACGACGCGGCCGCGTTGTCGAAGCGGTCGTGCCAACCACAGTGCGAGTCGAGGCCGGCTGGGACCGCACACAACCCGCAGCCACCCTCAACCGATTCCGCATCACCGACCAGGCGCTAGATACTCAGTCTGCCAACACTGCCGCGACACTGATCGCGAAACGAGTCGCGACCAGTGTTGCCGACGCTCACCTAGGCGCCACCGTGCAACAACTAGCCACCGACGACATCATCGTCATCACAAGTGACCCCCAATACATCACAGCGGTCTGCTCCCCGACCCCGGTCACCATCGTCGCGATCTGAGCGGCGAACAGCACGAAGCTACCGAGAACTCATCGCAGTGTCGCTCGGCCATAGGGGCGAACCTCGTCGACAAGCTCGTTCAGGCAAGCGGTGGGTTGTGGGGTGAGGCTTCCAGGTTGGTCCAGGTTCCAACGTTGGCGTGGCTTACGACAACCTGGTCCACCTCAAGTTGGATCACGCGATTGGCACCGGGATGCCTGACGGGATCTGGATGGTCGCTCACGGTGGCAGAGCCCGTTGTGTGAATAGTGCGGCCAGTGAACAAATCGACGTCAGTCAACGCCAGGCGCGGATCGGCCCTGAGGTTGCCAAGGGTGTTGAACATACCGTTTCCTACGTAGTCGGGAATCTCGATGCTGGACCCATCGACCTTCAAGAATCCCGGGCTACCGCCTCGGTGGGTTACATCTGCTCCGTGATCGGGATAGAAACTGGCCAAGAACACGGTGTCGGTTCGGCTCAGCTGAACGCAGTCGGCAGCGCTGAGGCTCGTGGCCGATGTTGCCGCTGATGGCTCAGCGGGGTCCGTCGCTGGTTCGTGGCTCCGTTTGTGGATGTACTTGGGGCATAAACCGAAGTTCCGTGTGAGCGAGTAGCAGATCTCCCCGGTAGCCCGAACTTCGGCTGTGCCCATCGACTTGGCTCGCCGCCGCCTGCTCGGATCAAAGAACAACACGCCCAACTGACCGGTTCGGTTCAGGTTGCCAAGCAGAGGGTCCCCGTTGTCCGGGTGGCCAGCGATAGCGACGACCGACGAGGCTTCAACGGTAAACAGTCGGGCTCCGATAGCAAGCAATGGTGAGGCCCACGGGGTGCCGTTCTCATCAACGGTGGCCGCTGCTGCGAACGTGCACCCTTGCACAAAGCGCACCTCACTGTCATTGAGGTCTGGCAACAGAGACCGGGCAGCCCACTGCTCGTACAGAACAGGATCGCTGGCCGAGGCCACCTGCACCTCCACCTCGCCCGGATGAAAGAACCTTGGTTTCACCATACGGCCTCCCCTTCAACTACCGGCCACTATATGACCCGCCCCAGCCAGACCTGCGCCACCGAGGAAACCACAGATGGCTGGGCACGCCTGACGACACGAACCCGCCACACCAATCCATCGCATCACGACCTGCGTCGAACTCAACGAGTGCCGGCCAGCCGCCTGAGTTCGCGAACCGCTCGGGCGGATAGGCCCGATTGGGGCAGCTTCACCACGCCCGAGACACGGCCGATCAAACGATGAGGCGCCTAGGTCAGAACCCCGATCCGTAAAGCTGAGAGCCCATGAATGAGCTTCAGACACCCTTACCGACAGTTCGAAACTCGCCGAGGCAGGGCAATCATGGGAACAAACTCTTCATCGATTTTGCCACAAGAAACAGGCCTAGGGCGACCAGCATGATGGATGAGACGTAGTTCATACGAGTCGAGTTCCTCGAGTCCAATAGGTTCTTCACGTATCCAGAGAGAACTGCGAACGAGCATTTCGTTATGAAGCCAATAGCCAAGTACGAGAACGCCAGCTGGAGGAACCTCGACTGATAGGAACCGCCTTCCACGGGTTGCGGGATGAATGTTGGGATGAAGGCTGTGTAGAACAGCACGTCTTTAGGATTAAGTACGCTCGTGATGAAGCCGTTCCCAAAAAGGTTCCCATAACTCTTCTCGGTCAGGCTCTGTTCATCCGCGTTGGCGCTTCGGCCGCGAGGCCACATGGCCCTTGCCAGGTAGATGACATAGAAACTACCGAGCATCTGGATAAGTACAATTGAATCCGGATACTTCTCCAACAAGGAAGATAGGCCGAAGGCCGCAACGAGGATGGCAACAATTGAGCCAGCGTTGATGCCCAGCGTAGCCACAATTCCAGCCTTGGAACCATACCGCAAACTATAGGAGACAACATAAACAACACTAGGCCCGGGAGTGACCGCGATTATGAACGACAACGCGATGAAGCTAAGAAGTTCGATACCCATTGGTGAAGCTGCTTTGGTGTAGTCGACGGACATGTGTTGCGATCCGGGGTCGGAGCGGCAAAGGGACCCGCCAGTGGGGCGAGTGCCAGGTACTTCGGTGGGCCCTCAACGGAGGAAGCGCGCTTCGTTCGTCTTGACCTGGGCCATACCTTGGAGGCGGAACAGTTCGTCGAGGCTGGCGATGCTCTGTTGAGCGGACATCATGTGGTTGTCGGCGATGATTCTGGCGAACGTCTTCTGCATGCAGGATACTGACGCGCGAATCGCGTGGTTGCCGTAGATGTACAGGCCGATCTTGCCCAGCGTCTCGGCTAGGCCTGGAGTGAATTCGGAATAGGTCGTCGGCACGACCGCGAGCGGCGCGGCAACATCCCAACTCCGAGTGAAACTCACAATCTCGTCTGGGTTTGACTGTTTCGAATGGATCAGGATCAGATCCGCCCCAGCATTCACATAGGCTTCCGCACGCCGAAGCGCCTCTTCCTCGCCCGCCCCCGCGATGAGCGCTTCGGTTCGGGCCACAATCAGGAAGTCATGATCGACGCGGGCCGCCACGGCCGCCTCGACCTTTCCTTGGAACTCTTCGACTCGGACGAGCTCCTGGCGTCCCCCGTCGACGAGACTTGTGACCTTGGGGAAGGTCTTGTCCTCAATGACCACCGCTGCCGCTCCGGCGCGTTCGTACTCGGCGATTGTGTGGAGCACGTTGACCGCGTTACCGAAGCCGGTGTCGATGTCGGCGATGACCGGGAGACTCGACACAGCACAGATGCGTCGGGTCATGTCGAGGTGCTCTGACATCGAAACTAGGCTGACGTCGGGCAGCCCGAACAGGGCAGACAGTTCGAAACCACTTGCCCACAGGCCATCGAAGCCTGCTTCCTCTGCGAGACGGGCCGACAGTGGGCTGTGAACAGCCATGATTTGAAGGAGTGGTTTCGCAGTTAGGCGTTTCCTGAGGTTCACGGAGTTCGGCGATGTTGAGGTCATCGTTCAGACGTCGATCGTGGCGAAAATCGGTTGATGGTCAGATCCTTGGGCGTTGGTGTCGATGGTCACTGTCGACAGGGCTTGAGCCAGGTCGGGGGTAACCAGTAGATAGTCGAGGCGGACATGTCGTTCCGGCCGATCTCCCCGAGGGGCTTCAACGCAGGTCGGTTGGTCATGTGGTCCAACACCTGCAACTTTCCAGGCATCGACAAGTAGGTCGAGTCGAGCAAGGCGGCCGTGCCCGACGTCGTATGCGCCGACGAGGAGCTCGTATTCAGCGTCGAGAGGCGTCAGGTTGAAGTCACCCATCAGCATGGCCCGAGCAGGCATCGGGGGTTGAGCGCCAACGTCAGTCCAATGCGTTGGACTGGAGCGACCCGACCAGACTCCTCCGCTCTGGGGCAGCTCTCTGATGAGCGCGAGGATGGCGTCGATCTGGTCATGGCGTTCGACCGGGGAGGCGTGCGCGAGGTGCGTCGTATAGACGCGTATGGGCCCCGACGGAGCGTCTATGACACCTTCGAGCAGTGAGCGTTGAAGGCTCATTGAATTGACGAGGCCGTGCTTCGGTAGCAGGTGATTACGAGATGACAGGATCGGCGTTCTCGACAGCATCATGTTGCCGAACTGACGCCGCTGGTGTCGGACGTTTCCACGCTCGTTTGTTTCGTCGGCATCGAGGTCGACGCCCGGCCCGAATGTCCAGTGATGTCTCGGGAACAGCGACGCGATCTCGCCAACTTGATCGACCGATCCCGTCTCGGGGAAGAAGCGTTCGACCTCTTGGAGACAGATGAGATCGCGGTCGCCGACGTCGTCCGCGATGCGAACGAGATCAACCTGGCCGTCCTTGCCAACGCCGTATTGGATGTTGTAGCTACAGATTTCCATGATTCCTCGTCGCTGAGTGTGGGTCAGGTGAGCTGGTTCAAGGAGTCCACGATCTGGGCGCAGCCTCGTTCGAGGTCGTCGGTGGCAGCTGCGTAGGAGATGCGAAAGAACGCTGACGCCAAGAAACCCGTTCCCGGCACGACCGCCACAGACGCGTGCTCCAACAGGTACGAGGCGAGATCGACATCGCTCGCTATCGGCTGGCCTTGAGGAGTCGAAGAACCGATGAGTTCAGAGCAGTCGACGTAGAGGTAAAAGGCTCCGTCGGGGAGAATGACATTAAGAAACTTGGATTCGTTGAGAGCACCGACGACCAGATGACGCCGGTAGTCATAGGTCGCGATTATCTCCTCGAGAAACCCTTGCTCACCGCTTAACGCCGCCACAGCCGCGTGCTGAGAGATTGAACTCGTGTGAGAGGTCGTCTGGCTTTGGATCGTGTTCATTGCAGCTATGAGATCGGCCGGACCTGCGCCGTAGCCAACCCGCCACCCGGTCATCGCGTAGGTCTTCGAAACACCGTTGACGGTGAGAGTCCGGTCGGCCAGATCCGGGGCAACCGACGCCATCGTCGCGAATTCGACGGCGCCGTACACAAGCTTCTCGTAGATGTCGTCCGACAGCACCAACACCGAGGGGTGGCGTCGTAGTACCTCGGCCAGTTCCGCGAGCTCGACTGGCGAATACACGGCACCAGTTGGGTTAGATGGTGAGTTCAACAGAAGCCACTTGGTGTCGGAGCTGACCGCTTCTTCGAGCGCAGCGGCGGTCAGCTTGAACCCGTCGCCTGACCGCACGTCACCACCACGGGCGATCCGCCAGCCAGTCGAACAATGTCGGGGTACGAGACCCAACACGGTGCGGGTATGACGACTTCGTCACCTGGGTCGAGCGTCGCAAGCATCGCGTTGAAGAGCACCTGTTTGGCCCCACAGCCGACAGTCACCTGCTCGGACAGAAACTCAAGGCCGTTATCGCGTCGAAACTTCTCGACCACAGCCTCCCGCAGTTCGCCGATGCCAGCGACAGGCGTGTAGCGCGTATGGCCCGCGTTGATGGCAGCAACCCCAGCTTGGGCGATGAAGGCGGGAGTGTCGAAGTCGGGCTCGCCCAAACTCAGCGCGATGACCTCGCGCCCTGCCGCCTTGAGTCGCGAGGCCCGATGCGTCATCGCCTTGGTAGCCGATGGCCGAACCGACCTCATCCGCTGCGCGAGCGCAGTCACTCCGCGCACTTCGTTGTGGAGTATAGTTTTGCTATGGCCATCATGGACGAAACTATACTCCGAACGGGCGAACAAGACACAGCGCAATTATTGAGTCGACTCGGGTCACTTCCTCCGGCAGAACGCCTGGTAGCTGAGGCCGTGCTTGCGAAGCCGATCGAATCGATGCGAGGCAGCATCGGAGAGCTCGCCACCAGGTCATCGACATCGCCGGCCACCGTGATTCGCCTCGCCCGCCGACTGGGCTACTCAGGCTTCGCCGACTGGAAAATTGCGCTCGCCGAACAGGCCGGGAGAAGCTCTCAATTCGGCCACGTAACCGTTCCCACCGGCGCTCCCACCGAGAGCGCCGTGCACTACACGCTAGCCGCCGACTCAGAGTCTCTGCGAACCGCTGGACACTTCATCGACAATGTGGCCTTTTCCGCTGCCGTGGAACAAATCACGCTCGCGTCTGAGATCATGTTCATCGGGGCAGGAACATCTGGAGCCCTCGCACAACTCGCCGCCTACAGATTCTCAGCGCTCGGGATCCGCGCACACGCGATCAGTGACACTCTGCACCAGCACCTCGCAGCCGCGAACATCGGCTCTCGATCCGTGGTCATCGCAATCAGCCACACCGGTTCAACAAAAACCACGATTCGAGCCGCCACCACAGCCCAGGAACGCGGAGCGGTCGTGGTTGGCATCGTCAGCAGCGCCAAGTCGCCACTCGCCGAGACAGCGAACCTCGTCCTCGTCACCGCGGGAGATCAGGGACCCGAACAAGACGTGTTCGCCAACAGAGTCGTTCATCTGAGCCTACTGGGCGCTCTCCACACCGCCGCCGGGATCGCCCTCGGCACACCAGAAGAAGGAACCAAAGCGGCCAAGATCATCGCGACCTACCAATACTGAGCCAACACCCAGAGGAGGCAACCGAGACTTCGCCATCGGCACCGGGCGAAGGGGATTCTCCGAACATAGCCCGTTTGGGATCCGGCCGAGCCGACGCTGAGCTATCGACGAGGATCCGGTCGAAGCACTGCGGCTTCTTGGAAGGCTCGGACTTTTCCGTCAGGGTCACCGGCTTAGCGCGCGCCTTGCATGCGCATCCGGGTATCCCTGCTTGACTCCGGCAGCCTGTTGACAACAGGACCGCCGTCGATAGGGCACACACCATTCATCGCCAATACATGGTGGTCGAACCTGGGGCTTAGGGCTGTCCGAGTGTCTCTCTGCGTAGGTGGAGGTAGAGGCTGTCGAGCATTGTGGCGGTAATCTCACGAACTTGTTCGTCGGTGTGGTCGAGGCCCAGCGCCCGGATGATCGTGTCGAGGCCTGCGGCTTTGGGTGCGTCGTAGAGATCGTCTTCGACGTCGGCTTGATGCACGATCTGCGCGATTCGCCATAACACTGGATCAAGGAGATCGTTCACACGCAGGATCGTCTCGAAGGTGACGCCGTTTCGCTTGTGGCTCAGGTCGCAGCCGATCATGTCGAACGGTGTCGCATCGCTCGGAACGTCGGCGATGTCTTCGACGTACAAGAACTCAGCCCCTGGATCGATGAATGTTCTGATCAGCCATGCCGAGGCTGCGCGGTCGACATGAATCCCAACTCTGGTTGCCCACTTCATGGAGCGTTGCTTTCGGCGTTCTCTGGGACGTCGGCGATATTGACGGTTGTCGCATTGGCGGCGACCGTGAGTGATTGCACCGCGAGCCGTGCCTCGTCGCGGCGCGGTGACCGGAAATGGTCGCGGCGCTCGATGCGGCGCCACTCACGTCGAAAGCGGCCAATGGTTCGCCCGTCAGCGGTAGGGCCGACCGCTGCGATGTCGTCAACGAGGGCCGCGTATTCAGAGTCTCGTTCAGCATTCATCGAGGCGACGAGTTCGGCATCCTGACGCTTCGTTGTCACAGCCACCCAGACGATTGC
>JAADHX010000197.1 GCA_013151655.1 Actinomycetota bacterium | reverse complement strand
CGGGGTGGGGCGATCGGGGTGGGGTTCGTTCATCGGTGTCTCGGTAGGATTTCTGTTGCTCTACCGCCGGTGTCGGATCGACGCCTGCTGATTCCACTCGGCCATTGCCCGAAGGGTCAGCACAGCGATCACGGCCACACCTCCAGCGGCCAGGAGGGCCCCGACTACCGCGCCGATTGTGGCCGGAGTACCACAATCGCCGGTGCACTGAAGGTCGGTGACGGCCCACCCAACAAGACCGCCGCACACACCGGCGATGATCACGGCGGTGAACGCCAGAGCTCGGGCGAGCGTCGACGGAAGCGCGGTCGGGGCGAGGCTGGTATCAGGTAGTTGAACGGTGGCCGGATCGACCGGTTCGACCACTGTTGGGTGCGGGGTTGGCGATTCCGTTGAAGGTGGTTCCATTGAGGGCGGTTCCATGTTGGGGAGGTGTCGATCGTATTGGGTCGCATCGTAGTGGGCCGACCGTATTGGATCTACTGGGCAAAGCGGCTGGGCGGTGGCAGACTGAGCGTCGTGAAGCGATGGCAGGTTGCCGGAGGCGTCCTCGAAAATAGAGGTCGTGTGCTGCTGGTGGAGAACCAGCGGCGCGGTGGCGCGTCAGACTGGAGCCCACCTGGGGGCGTGGTCGATCCGGGCGAGACGTTGCTAAGCGCCCTTAGCCGCGAGGTCATCGAGGAAACCGGGCTGACGGTCAGCGTCTGGGAACGCCGCCTTTACTGCGTCACTGTGGAGGCTCCGGACATGGAGTGGACGATGTCGGCCGACATCCACCTAGCAGGGCCGCACTCGGGCGAGATTGCCATCGATGATCCCGACCAGATAGTAACTCAAGCCCGCTGGGTCGATTCCGCCGAGTCGGCACAACTGATGAGAGCGTCGCCTCTGTGGCTGCGCGAGCCTTTCTCGGCATGGGTCGATAACCCGTGGGCCGCGGGCACCCGGAGTTTCCGATATCGGGTCATCGGAACGGACCGATCGTCCTACCAGGTCACTCGCATCGACTGAACATGGGCGGTCCCAGATTGCACCAAACCGGCGCTCCGAACATGTCTCAGCGCGCCCACGAGGTAGGCGCAGCCCAAAGACGGCTGAGGGTCCTACACCTCGACATCGATGCGTTCTTCGTTGCGGTTGAAGTACTTCGCGATCCGTCACTTCGTGGGCTTCCTGTCATTGTTGGCGGTACCGGCAAGCGGGGCGTCGTAGCCGCGGCCTCATATGAGGCCAGGGCTTATGGCGTGCACTCGGCCATGCCCACATCAATCGCTCGCAAGCGGTGTCCGAACGCGATATTCCTTCACGGCGACCACGGGCGGTACGGCGAGGTTTCGGCCAAGCTCCACGAGGTGTTTCGTACGGTTACGCCCGTCATTGAGCCCATAGCGCTCGACGAAGCGTTTCTCGACATTGGCGGAGCGTTTCGGTTGTTCGGCGATGGTGCTGCCATAGCGACAACGCTCAGGAATCGAATACTTGACGAGTTGGGTCTGGCATCTTCGGTTGGCGTGGCTAGAAACAAACTTCTGGCCAAGTTGGCGTCTGAGGCAGCCAAACCCAAGGCCAGCCGAGACGGCACTCGCCCCGGTCGTGGAGTAGTGGTCGTCGCTGTCGAAGACGAGCTCGACTTTCTTCACGCACACCCGATCCGTGGCCTATGGGGTGTGGGTCCAAAGACTCACGAGCGGCTCGCGGCCATTGGTGTTCACACGATTGGAGATCTAGCGAAGATTCCGACCGACGCGCTGTGTGCGACGCTCGGGCGAGCATCGGGGCAGCATCTGTCTCAGCTCTCGATGGGGATCGATGACCGACCGGTCGTTTCGGGCCGTGGTGCCAAGTCCATCAGCCACGAGCAGACGTTTCCGACAGATCACCATGACCTCGAAGCGCTTCACGGTGTCGTTGTACGTCTGGCCGACGCCGTGTCGGCCAGAGTCAGGGCGGCATCGCTCGCCGCATCGACGGTGCAGATCAAGTTGCGTTTTGGCGACTTCCAGACCATCACACGATCGGTCTCGCCCGAAGACGAACTCACCACCGCTACCCAATTCATCAAGGCCGCGTCGACCCTGCTGAACGATCCTGAGCTAGTTGCAGCTATCGAGGAACGAGGAGTCCGCCTTCTTGGGCTTGGGGCCGCCAATCTGGCTTCGCCGATTGGCCTTCAGTTGTCGTTCGATGCCCAACTCGACGCCACCAACGATGTCTCGTCCACCGCTGGCGGAGGCAGCGATGCGGACTGGGCCGAGGTCACCGAAACCCTCGACGACATACGAGCCCGGTTTGGCGACGCGGCCATTGGGCCCGGCCGTCTTGTTAACGCCCGAGAACCTGGGCCTGGGCGCGAACTCTGGGGTCCACAAGCCGACAAGAGATGACGGGAATCGGCGGAGCCCGCGCGTGGTTCTCGCGTGTAGCTGTGACAGACTATGGATTCCAACGTTGCTCCGACCGATTGATGGGCATAATGTGTGCCGTCCGTGAACTGAACGAAGGGTTGGCTTAATGCCGCTCTCTGAAAACGAACAACGGATCCTTCAGGAGATCGAGCAGGACTTCTATGAGTCCGATCCCGAGTTCGCCCGCGAAGTCGGCGAAACGACGCTGTATCGACACTCCTGGCGCACCATCAAGTGGGCTCTCTTCGGAGTAGTTGTCGGCGTGGGTCTGCTGATAGCGGCTCTATCTGTTCACTTTGTGCTGTCGTTCGTCGGATTCCTTCTCATATTCGGCTCGGTCATCATCATCGAACGCAATGCCCGCAAGCTGGGGCGAGCCGGGTTGGCCCAGGTCACAGGCAACATGAGGGCCACTAGCGTGCGCGACGTGGTCGGTGGCATTGGTGACAAGGCGCGTCGGCGTCGTAACGACAAAGACGGCACCGACTCCTAGAGGCTGAGCCGGTAAGCGGGCTCTTAGCTCAGCAAGCTCCGGGGGTTCAGCCGCCGGCGGATCCTGTCGCTCGTATCGCCGCGGTCGTACAGAGTTGAGATGATCTCGTCGCTTAACTCGCGTAACGATTCGATCTCGGTGTCGGTTGGTTCCGTGGCGCCGTACTGGGAGCCATCGGTTGAGCTTGCGAGAGCATCGAGTTTCGCCGATGGAACCCACGCATCGACCCTGAGCCGATCGATGAACTCGTGGCGGGTTTCGTGGGGCTCGATCATTCGGCCGTGAGAGCTGTATTCGTTGGTGACGTCTCGCCAGATCTCGAAGACGCGGGCTCGGGAGTCGGCGGCGGCATCGTGACGGCGACGGCGCCGGAGACGCACGAGGGCTGGCAGTCCAAACCACCAGCCGAGACTGAGCAGCAGCACAACGGCAACGATTGACGCCACTGGGACGAGCCAAGTTGGGACGCCACCGCCGCCGCCGGTGGCTGTTTCGTCGGCATCGTCGGCTTGGTTGAGATCGAGCAGGTTGTCGTTGACGTCGAAGGTGGTCGATGGGAGGGCCAGTTGGCCGCCATCATTAAACTCTTCGCCTTCGAGAGCCGCTTCGAAACCGCCCTCTTGGGCCGGGTCGACGCCGGTCCAGCGGACAGCTTGTGGCGATCCGCGACCAGGTGTTGGCTCGAACGACACCCATGACCCGTCGATCCAGACCTCAGGCCAGGCGTGATAGTAGGTGCCGCGAACAATGAACTCATCGCCGACCCGTTCGCCTGGTGTAAAACCAACGGCCACGCGGGTTGGCAGACCTATCGATCGGGCCATTACTGCAAATGTGCCTGCGAACTGCTCGCAGTAACCGACGCGCTCGTCGAAGACGAACGTTTCGAGTCGATCATTGTCGTGACCGGTGCTCACGTCGGTGCTGTATCTGAAGTTGCCTCGGAAGAACTGCTGAAGCGCCAGCGCCCGGTCGAAGTTCGTCGACAGATCGGCCGTGAGTTCTCGGGCTAGGTCGGCAACCCGCGAGCTGACATCGACGGGGAGTGCGGTGTAGCGGATGCGAATGTCGTCTGGGATGAACCCAGACGCGGCGCGCAACGACGCCGGTGAGTAGGTGGGAATAATCGCTCGGACCGTGTACTGGGTGCCAGGGGTGGTGCGACCGCTGGCCGTGACCAGGCTTGATGATTCGTCGTCCCACGAGGCATCGATGCCACTCACCGAGACGGCTTCGTATGGGGTCGGCAGCCAGATGTCGCCAAGGTTGGCGATAGTGATTTCGGCTTGGATGATCACACCGTCGGACGAGTCTGGCCTTGACAGGGTGCCTTGGGCTGATGTGTAGGTGTACTTGGAGCCCCAGACGCCGTTCTCATACGAATCGAGCGAGGTGGTTCGCCAATAGGCGCCCGTCTCGACATCGGTTTTGACCCGGAACAACTCGACGTCAGATTGCTGAACCAGGCGGCCTCTCGCATCGACGAGCGGCGACAATGTGACCCGCGATCCGCCGCTGCCGTCGAGGTTCTTCCAGTCGATGACGGGTTCGCCGCCGACTCCGGGCAGCAGCGGGCCGGCAACGACTCCCAAGAGCAGGGCGCCTGCGACGATGGCCACTCCAGCTCGTAACTGCACCAGTGGCTGCGACGAGGATGCTCTGCCAACAGGAACCGCGGCAGACAGAGGGAAGGCAATGCGCGAAGCCAGAAGAAACAGACCGGCCGCAGCTAGAAAGCCTGCGGTGGTGAGCACCCGACCATCGTCGACGCCGAGGAGCGCAGTGAACACGAAGATGGTCGTCGCTGGCAGCAGAGCTTCGAGGACAGTTCTAACTCTGAACGCGGCCATGTCTGAGATCGTGGCCACAATCCACATCACGACCATCAGTGCAACAACGAAACCTTCGAGAGCGGGGGCTGGAGCTTTGACGACGGCGAACTCATCCCAAGCCAAACTCATATGATCGCCGAGAGCGCTCCATGTGTCGGCGGTGGGGATGAACGCTGCGGTGGTTGAGCCGTAACGTGCGTTGGCAATGAAGAAGACCATGATGACCATGGACGTGATGACCGAGACCAACATGCTTAGCCTGGCCCTACGCATAAGCCAGGCCAAGAGGTGGGCAGCCCCAAGTGAGATCGCCGTAGGACCGAAGTAGTCCCATGAATCGAAGAGTCGACGCAAGCCGAACACGACCGCGATATTGACCAGCACAACGGCGAGTTCGGTGAGGCTGAGCGGCCAACCTCTGACCTCGCGGACCGGACGGTTACGGTTCATGATGCGTGAGTTGTCACTCATTTTAGACCCATGCTGTAGAGCTTCGACGTCCGCGTGCAGCCGCCCAGCCATCGACGAACGCGGTTGCGTCGTTGGCGTTGATGACTGTTACCCCAGGAACTGGTTGGGAGACGACGTCGTCGCGTGGCGCAGTGTTGCAGGCCACGACCGTGACACTCGGGTACCTGAGCCTCAGCCGAACCGACTCGTCGATCTCGCTTTGTGATGGCGTGGCCAACACCAAGACCAGGGCGCCGCCGCCCGAACCTTGAAGCAACGACGACAGCGCCGCCTTCAGTGTGCCTGCCGGTGTTGTCTTGACGATAGCGAGGAACTCAAGCATGGAGTCGAGGTGAAGACCCCCCGCTGCGGCTCCAGAGTCGCCGCCGGCTGTGGTGACGAGGCGTGTCAGGTCGCGTCGTCGCGAGCTCGCAGCCAGCAGGCTGGCGGCCACCTCTACGGCAAGCTCGAACGGTTGCTCGTCTTCGGTGCGTCGGCGGGTATCTAGCATGACCGTGAGTCGCCCGTTCCAGGGAAGTTCCTGCTGGCGGACCATCAGTTCGCCGTGACGCGCCGTCGAACGCCAATGGACCCGACGTAGATCGTCGCCGACGGTGTACTGGCGAAGGGCGTAGAAATCGTCGCCGCTTCGACCGAGCGCATCGGGGCTCGGCGCCGCGCCTGAGATTTCGTCGCCGGTGGTGAACGGTACGGGCACGATGTCGTGCAGCTTGGGGAAAACGGTGAGACGGTTGGCGCTAGCTGCCGACACGTTGAGTTTGGCCAGCCCAAACGAGTCGGTGACTTGGATGTCGAGCGGGCCAACGGTCAAGATGCCGCGACGAGTCCTGGGGAGCTGGTAGGCGGCGCCTGCCTTCTCGCCGCCGTAGAGAGGACCAAGAATAACGTGAGCGCCGCTTGTTCCCTGGACTGGATCGAGCAGGTGGAGCAGCGGCGTGCGTCCGCCTCGATTCGAGACGGCCAGGTCGACTCTGGCCGGCTCGCCGGCGTGCAGACGCGATGGTTGGATCTTTCGAGCTACCCCAAGCCGCAACCGCGAACTAGCAACCGAGAGGGCTGCGATAGCAACGAGCGACACCAGCGCAGCGCCCAGAACATAGAGCTCCCAGATCGAGAAGATGCGTCCTGCCACCACCAGGGAGGCACCGACTATGGTCAGCAAGACACCCTGGCGGGTTAGCCGCATGCGAGTTACGCGTCGTGGCCGGTTGGAACCGGCACCGCTTCGGCTATGTCGTTGATAACGGCTGAGACCGAACGTCCTTGTAGCTGAGCGTCCGATGTCAGAGCGAGCCGGTGGCTCAGAACTACCTCGGCCAACTCTTTGATGTCATCGGGAACTACGTGGTCTCGGCCTCGAGAAGCGGCGAGGGCTCTGGATGCACTTTGAAGAGCAACGGTCGCCCGGGGTGAGACACCTAGAGCCACAGCACTGTGCTGACGTGACGCTTCGGCCAAGGCCACGATGTACCCCTTAATCGAGGGGGCAACGTGTACGCCGCGGGCCGCGTCGATCATCGAAGACACGGTTGCGGCGTCGATGACCGACGCAATTTCGACGCGAGTCTGGCCGTGCCCATCGAGGATCTCGATGGCCGCGCCTCGGTCTGGGTATCCGACCGAGACCCGCATTAAGAACCGGTCGAGTTGTGAGTCTGGCAGAGGGTAGGTTCCCTCGTGCTCCATCGGGTTTTGCGTCGCTAGAACCATGAAAGGTTGTTCGAGCGTGTGGGAAATACCGTCGATGGTTACTTGGCGCTCTTCCATCGCTTCGAGCAGCGCGGCCTGAGTTTTTGGCGAAGCACGGTTGATTTCGTCGCCGAGAACAATGTTGGCAAATATCGGGCCAGGTTGAAACTCGAACTGGCGCTGTTCGCGTTGCCAGATGCTAACGCCGGTGACGTCGCTTGGCAGGACGTCAGGGGTGAACTGCACCCGTCCGAACTTGCAGTCGATCGAGGTTGCGAGGGCCTTGGCCAAGCTGGTCTTGCCGACTCCAGGCACATCTTCCACCAACAGGTGGCCCTCGGCCATTAGGCAAACGACCGATCGTTCGATCACCAGGCGTTTGCCTCTGATGACCTTCTCGATATTGTCGACTATTCGATCGAAGTGATCGGCGAATGTAGTAGCGGGCGCGGGCACCGTCGTGAGGTCGGTCACAACGTGGGAGCCTAGAGTACGTGGCAATGTTTCCCGCATCGGCCCCCGATCAAGCTGGTCAAGTAGCTAACCCGTCGGCGCTCCAACTTCGTTCCCCGGCTGGCAGTGTGATCGCAATCGACATCGGCGGAACCAAAGTCGAGTGCGGTGTTGTGGCTGGCGACGGCCAGGTCATTTTTCGTCGCCGAGTTCTTACCGGTGGCGGCACCGAGGAAGATCTCTTCGAGCTCGTCGCCTCCACTGCCGAACGTGTGCGAGACGAGGCTGCGAACTTGGCGGGTGCGACGACGCCGATCATGTGTGGGGTTGGTTGTGGCGGGCCCATGGACATGCGCGTCGAGACGGTTTCGCCGCTGAACATTGCCCAGTGGAACGACTTTGCGTTGCGCTATCGGCTCGAAGCCAGGCTCGGATTGCCCACCTACGTTGACAACGACGCCAAGGCGCTCACCCTGGCCGAAGGTTGGATTGGTGCC
>JAADHX010000063.1:12557-16837 GCA_013151655.1 Actinomycetota bacterium | reverse complement strand
CGATCGAGGTAGGTCTCACATATCGTGCCGAGACCGCCTGACGTTGTGAAGGCCTCAAGCTGGGTTCCCTCCACATAGATCGTCTCAAGCCACTCCATGGGCGAGACCCATTTGTGAACACCTTCCTCGATCACTTCACAATCGTTGAGGTACTCGTTGACGACACCCTCGGACGACCAGTTGAACGCATATCCCATGAGCCCGACAGGATGCTGAGGCAGAGCGCCCACCCTCATCCGAATCGACCGGCAGCGGTCGAAGACGTCGACCTGGGACGCAGCGACTATGCCTACGAAACCCGGCGCCAAGCCACATTGGGGGGCCATTAGGGCCTGCGACGTTTCGGCCAGTTCTCTGATTCGAACCGTGGCCGAAACGTCCTCGGTGAGATCAAAGTAGTGGATTCCCAACTCGTGCGCGGTCTCGGCAACCCCGATGTTGAGGTGATAGGGCAGACACGACAGCACCGCGTCGACCTGACCAAGCTCGCGGGCCAGAGCAACAAGATCGGCGACGTCTAACGAACGCGACTCGATTCGGGACGACTCGGTGACCGGTCGCTGGTCGTAGGCGAAGACCGTAAAGCCCGAGTCGAGCAGCAGCTCAGCTGCGAGCAGGCCGACCTGGCCAAGGCCCAGAACCGCCACACTTTCAATGGCGGACCCCTTGGTGCTCACTTCGCGGTCTTGGGGGTATCGAAGGTGATGCCCTGGGCCAAGGGAAGCTCGGTTGAGTAGTTGATGGTTTGGGTTTGGCGACGCATGTAACCTCGCCAAGCATCAGAGCCCGATTCGCGCCCGCCACCTGTGTGTTTCTCGCCACCGAACGCTCCCCCGATCTCGGCGCCGGAGGGCCCGATGTTCACGTTGGCGATGCCGCAGTCTGAGCCGATCGCCGACAAGAAGGTTTCGGTCTCGCGGACGTTGGTTGAGAAGATGCACGACGACAACCCTTGGGGGACGTCGTTGTGAATGGCGATCGCCTCGCTGAGCTCGTTGTAGCGCAACACGTAGAGGATCGGAGCAAACGTCTCCTCGCGGACCACATCGGTCTGAGCCGGCATTTCGACGATGGCCGGACTCACGTAAATCGCATCGGGGTACTCGTCGCGGAGTACCTGTTGCCCGCCGAACACTGTCCCACCATCGGCTGTGGCTCGGTCGAGCGCGGCCACCATCGCTGTTCGGGCCTGTTGGTCGATCAGTGGGCCAACGAGCGTGCCATCGACCAGAGGATCGCCGATCGGTAGCCCCGCGTACGTCGCTTGGAGCCGCGGAATGAGCGCGTCGTAGATGTCCTCGTGAACAATAAGGCGACGCAAGGTTGTGCAACGCTGGCCAGCGGTACCAACCGCCGAAAACACAATGGCTCGAACGGCCATCTCAAGATCGGCCGATGGCGCCACGATCATGGCGTTGTTGCCGCCGAGCTCGAGGATCGACCGGCCGAAACGCTTGGCCACAACTTCGCCTACAGACTGACCCATCCGCGTGGAGCCGGTGGCCGAGACAACGGCAGCCTTGGGGCTCTCAGCGAGCTGACGGCCGATCTCGACTCCCCCGATGAGCACCTGGGATAACCCCTCGGGGGCGTCTCCGAATCGGACTAGAGCTCGGTCGACTATCACCTGGGTGGCCAAGGCGGTGAGCGGGGTTTTCTCCGATGGTTTCCATATAACGGGATCGCCGCACACTAGGGCCAGTGCTGCGTTCCAACACCAGGGGGCAACGGGGAAGTTGAAGGCGGTGACAATGGCGCACACTCCCATGGGGTGCCACATCTCGCGCATGGCGTGTCCAGGACGTTCCGAGGCAATCGTGAGACCGTAGAGCTGACGCGACTGGCCCACCGCGAAGTCGCAAATGTCGATCATCTCCTGCACCTCGCCGAGGCCCTCTTGGAGGATCTTGCCGCACTCGAGCGCAACCAGGGCGCCGAGAGCGTCCTTGTTGGCCCGAAGCTCGTCGCCGATGAGCCGCACCAGCTCGCCACGACGGGGTGCGGGCACGTTGCGCCATTGGGCGAAGGCGGCCTCAGCCAAAACGAGGGCCGCTTCGACATCTTCGCTGGAGTGTTCCTGCAGGCTGGCTATCTCGGTGCCATCGATCGGCGTGGTTACGGCGAGACTCCCGCCTTCGACTGTGGCCGGAGCGAGGCCTGCTGCGGTAAGGATTTCTGCGTGTTCCATGAATCATGTTATAGATGATTCATCGCATAGATTCAACCTGTAACGTTTCATTCATGTCCGGATCGGCCACCCTAAGCGAACGAATCGCCTCCGCGAGCCCAAATCTCACCCCCACCGAGCGCCGTATAGCCGATGCCGTACTCGACGATTCGACCATCGTCGCCTTCGGCACCGTTGCTGAGGTGGCGCAAACCGTTCATACCAGCGGACCGTCGGTTGTTCGCTTCGCCATGAAGCTCGGATTCGACGGATATGGCGCCCTTCAGGACGAAGCTCGGAGGTCGATGGCCGAGCAACTCACGCGACCAACCGACCGCATCCGCCATCAACACGGTGGCCAAGTGTGGAACCGAACCCGCACCGTCGCCACCGCGAGCGTCGAGGCCGCGTTCGAATCCGTACACGCCGACACGGTCACACGTATGGCCGACCTCCTCGCCACCATCCCTGGCAATATTTGGGTCATCAGCTCAGAAGGCTCTGCCGCCGCTCTCGTTCTGACCGCCGGACTCAAACTGCTCCGGCCAGGCACAAGGCGCCTCAGCGGTTCTCCCGCCGATATCGCTGTCGAACTCGCCGACGCAAACGAGAACGACGTCGTGGTCGCGATCGACTTCTTCCGCTACGAGTCGGCCGTTGTACGCACTGCGGAACTCTTGGTCGACATTGGCGCCGACCTTCTCGCCATCACCGATGGTGCGTTCTCCCCCATCGCCGCAATCGCCACCATCTGGTGCAGAGTCGACGTACCTGCCATCGGCCCGTTCGACAGTGCTCTACCGGCGGTCGCGATTGCCGAGGCACTCCTGGCCGAGGTTGCTCACACGCTCGCCGCTGAGGCAACGACGCGACTCGATAGGGCCGAAGCCCTATCCGCCGCTCAGCTGGTCTTCATCGAAGACCAAACTTGACCCGACTCCCATCGGTGACAAAGTGCAACCGATACAGATGAATTTTCGACACACACCCGCCCTCGGCCTGTGCTGGTACATGCGAGCATCTCAGGCGGTCTCGGTTTCCAGCTCGTGTTCGACAGCCCGTCGGATCCATGACGAGACGGATCGGTCATCGGCGTCAGCGGCGGTTCTGACCTTCTCGAGGGTGTCGGGCGGGAACCGCACCGGGACCAGTTCCGTCAGTTTCGCTTTGCGGCGCCGCGCCCGTCCCTGCGGGGTTTGGTTGTCGGGGTCGAGGTAGAGCTCGTGCTCTTCGGTCCGGGTCATTTTCTTAGTCATCGATCCTCCATGTAACGATCGGCGAGATGTTTCGCGGCGAGGTAGCACCCGATCGGTCGACACTGTTCCGCTTCGCCCGAATCGGGCGGAGCGAGTGGCACGACGAGAACAGCGGAGCCGATCTTGGCGACCATCAGCCAGTGGGCCGGGGCGACGGCCGGGTAGAACAGCGGGTCGGAGTGCCAGACTTCGAAGACATCATCAATACCAAAGGGTGCATGTTTGAACAGGTGAGCGGCCTGACAGTCGATCTCGAACGGGTCGTCTTCGTCGACTGCATCGATATCGAACAGCTCAGCCACGTGCCAACAGCGTAATACAAACGGATACGTTCTTGCAAGGCGTGGCCCTCGCAAGCACCATCCCCTACCAACGATCGAGCAGTACCTTCTAGCGAAGCCGGTCGATGGCCGCTTCGAGTAGATCTCGTGGCCGGTCGAAACAGATTCGAATGTGTGGCGTGTCGGCGTTGTCGGCGCGGCACGCCGAACCTGGAAGGACAGCGACACCCTTTGCGGCTGCCTCTGTCGCGAACACGTCGCCGTCGCCGGGGAGTTCGACCCACATGGCCGGCCCGCCGTGCACCGGTGCGGGGTTCCACTCCGGGAAAGCAGCCAGCAGCGCGTTCCGGGTCCACTCGGCTGCTTCCTCGAGTCGCCGGCACCTTCGGGCAACTCGGTCATCGATGCCGTCGAAAGCCTGGAGCGCGACGAGTTGGGAAGCGACGGCAGGACCAAGATCGAACTGTTGCCAACGTCGTCGAGTGATCTCGGTGCAGACACCCACCGGTGCGATGATCCATCCGGTTCTGAGGCCTGTCCACAGGCTCTTGGAAAGCGAACCCACGCGAACCGCCA
>JAADHX010000063.1:10717-12531 GCA_013151655.1 Actinomycetota bacterium | reverse complement strand
GGATAGTTGGCGGCCCGACTGACTGAACTCGAGGTCGGCGTAGGTTTCGTCAAGCACAACCTGGGTATCGGCGCCTCTCAGGGTCTCGAACAGTTCCGAGCAGCGCTCGGCCGACGAGATCGTTCCCGTTGGAGAATGCACCGGTGTAACCAAAATGGTGAGCGTCGGGCGATGGCGCTCGATGAGGTTTCCCAAGGGATTCGGAATTACTCCATCGTCGTCTATAGGTGCGCCGATCACATGACACCCGTTTGCCCCGATGATGTCGACGAGTCCGCCGTAGGTGGTTTCCTCGACGATGATTGTTGAACCACGAGGCGCAAGTGTGGCCACCACCAGAGCCAGTGCTTGGTGCGCACCGGAGGTGATGATCACATTGGCGGCGGTCGTGTCGGCCACGTACCGGGCCGCCCGGCAAGCGATGGTTTCTCTCAGCGGCCAGAGACCCATGGGGTTCAGTCCGTTTGCCGGCTCGGCAACTAACAGATCGGCTGATTCGAGGCGAATGGGCGGCAACCAACCGGCGTCGGGTGCGGTGGCCGAGGCCAGGTCGATTTGACCAGGAGCCATGATTCTCTCGATGAACGGGATAGATGATTCGGCCCGGGTCGAACTGCCTGAGACCCAGGTGCCGCTGCCTTGTCGCGACGACACCAAACCACCAGCGCGGAGTTCGTTGATCACCGCGGAAACGGTGGGCCTGCTTACGTTCAGCGCCGTAGCCAAAGACCGCTCTGGAGGGAGTCGAGAGCCTTGGGGGAGCTGTCCGCTACCAATAGCTTGACGAATCGCGAGGGTCAACGTTGCTCGCACTGGACCATCGGCGTCGCCAAGCCACGGAGAGATGGCCCCAATGAACTCGACGTCATCCATAGTGGACGCTCCCTTATTCAATACAAATGGCCAATTGGACAGTTGTTCTGTTAGCCAATATAACTAGGTTGGCGGTGTGGATGTCGCCGCCCTTGTCACCCTCGCCTTTGTCGCATCGATCACTCCTGGGCCGAACAACCTGATGCTGTTGGCGTCGGGTATGAATCACGGCACCCACAAGACACTCCCGCACCTAGCCGGAGTGAGTTTTGGCTTCGCGTTCTTGATGTTCGTGATCGCTGTGGGTTTGGGGACCGTGTTCGAGCGGTATGACTCCGTTGAGCTGGCCCTCCGTTTGCTCGGAGGAACCTACCTCGCTTACTTGGCCTGGAAGATCTTTAACACCAGCGACGTCGCCACCACCAGGTCAGAGGCTGCGCCGATGACCTTCGTTCAGGCCGCGCTGTTCCAGTGGGTGAACCCCAAAGCCTGGGTCATGGCCACCACAGCGAGTAGCACCTTGCTCGTGAGCACTGGCTCAGTAGTAGCTGGGGCGGCCACGCTTACCGGCGGATTCTGGGTGGTGAACCTCCCCTGCATTTCGACGTGGATGTTCTCCGGAGTCTTCGCCTCGCGATGGGTCAACAACGCGCGCCGCTTGCGCTTCATCAATCGCACCCTGGGCGTCTTACTCGCCGGAACAGTGATCTTGTTGCTCGCTTGACCGGAGCCTTCAGGACTCAGGCGCGAGGTCGTCTTTGGGGCGTCGGCCAAGATTGCTACCCAGTATCGGAACCGCGGCAAACAGATCGCCGCGGCGGACATCGAAGTTGACGCCCTCGAACACCTTGTGCTCGCCAAAGGCCATGCCAAGTTCGGTGACCTCGCAAACTTCGTCTTTCATGTGGAGCCCCTTGTATGCCGGTCACGACCTGATCGACAGGGCGGGGCGATCCACTCTTCTCGAGCTTCGCTAGGCGTCGCCGAAGTGCCGGACTCGG
>JAADHX010000063.1:8001-10708 GCA_013151655.1 Actinomycetota bacterium | reverse complement strand
CTTACGGTTGGAGATCGCCTGTTATTCGTACGCGGGAAGCTCGCCCTCATGGGCGAACTCTCGCTCGAGGGTGTTGATCCGCATCTGTTTCTCCTGCACGTAGTTGGCAATGTCGAGATAATTCGTTGGCTTGTCCATCAGGAGAACCAGCGGCTGTTGGAGCAGGACCTTGGCGTGAGCCGCACGGTGTCGATGTCGTTTTCGCAGGTCCACGAGCCAGCACGCTCTTGTGTTTCCAACAATCCGGCCTGGATCGCGGTCTCGCTGTCGAGTTCGGGGAACTGCGAGAAATACCCGATCTTGACGTCGTCGGTGATGTCGATCGTTCCGTCGTCGGGCTCTTCCTCACCGAGGATCAGCTTCATCAGCGTCGTCTTGCCGACACCGTTCTGGCCAATCAGCCCAGCGTCCGACGGCTTGCTGTTTGCCGCTCGTTCGCTCGTGGATTCGGCGAGGGTGTACTTCGAACAGCGTCCTCGGTTCGAAACGACCAGAGGTCGTAGTCGCCCAGAACGGGACTTGACCGAAGTCGGCATCTTGAACCGACCTGTGTTCTAATCCACTCCTGGGTAGCACACACGAACTCCGAGAAAGTTACAAGGAATCATGGGATTAATGGATAAAGGCGACAAAGAAGTCTCAGGACTTTATAGGTGACTCCGAGGAAGTGCGGTTGGCGATTGTCACGTTCGGTCGCCACCCTGCCCTCCTCGCCGGCGGTCTTCTGGGAGCGCTATTCGGTAAACCTCGGCTGCTGGTCATTACCGACCAGTCGGTGAAACTGTTAAAGGACACCGGCAAGGTCAAGTCAAACATCTCCGAGGAGCTCGCGTCGGTTCCCGTCGATGCCGACCTGGGCGAGCTCAAGGGCCTCAACGGCAAACTCACGTTCCCAAATGGCGAACTCGCCTACGTGCCGGCGAGGAGGGCAGGGTGGCGACCGAACGTGACAATCGCCAACCGCACTTCCTCGGAGTCACCTATAAAGTCCTGAGACTTCTTTGTCTCCGTCAGGTATGACGTGTTTACAATCTCGTTAACTCACCTGTTACCCCAACCAGCCAGGATTTCTTCACAAGCACCGACACAAGGCAGAAACCATGATGGAGAACAATCCGAGCATTCGCAAGATCGCCGCCATTCGCGGGACAGCGCTCGTGGCGGTAATCGCGTTGTTCGGCAGCGCATGCGGGTCTACCAGTGGGTCAAGCGCTGCGGAGTTGGTCGAATGGTTCGAGGGCCAGGGTGAAACCACAGAAGCCGCAGAATGCTGGGCAAACGAACTCTCGAGCTACTCACTGGCTGATCTCGACGCGTTCGAGACCGCTGAAAACGAAGACGACATCCCTAACGGCCTGCTCGCACATGTGTTGGTCGCATCCAGGACCTGCGCAGACCTGTAGAAGCAGTAGGGGCGTTCCCGACAACCTCACGTGTTCGACAAGATCATCGGGTTGGACTGACAGTCGCACGCGAGTCGCGTTGCACGCGCTTGCTCTCAAAGGCCAAACGCTTCCTCGCCGCCACGAACCACCGGAGCCCCTAGAGCAGATCCTTCACGGCATCGATGTATCGCCGCGCCGCATCGATGTGGTGGTCCAATGAGGTGCCATCGATGCGCCGGTGATGGGCGACCCCAAAGGCGGTATTGAGAGTTACGTGACTCACGCCTAGATCTCGCCATGCTGCGACTTCTTCGCGCCAATTCGACGAAGAGCTATCCCCCATCGAGACCCACACGTCGATTCCGATGTCGGAGCGACCCCTTCCCCGCTCTTCTGCGTAATCCCGGAGGAGTTCGAAATCGGCTCGAGCTTGATTCCCGGGCTGGTGATACAGGGTGATCCAGCCGTCGCCGTGCTCGGCAGTTCGCCGCATGAAACGCTCACCAGCTCCTCCAAACCACAGCGGAATAGGCCGCTGGATCGGCAAAGGATTGATTCCCGCGTCAGGGATCTCGTGCCACCGCCCCGAAAAGCTCACATGCGGCTCCGTCCACAAGGCCTTGAGAACCACGGCTTGCTCCGAACACCGCGCCCCACGAGTGCTGAAATCCTCGCCCAGACCCGTGTACTCGACAGCATTCCAGCCAACACCCACACCGAGGCGCAGTCGGCCGCCGCTCAGAACATCCACAGATGCCGCCTGTTTGGCAACCAAGGCAGTCTGACGCTGAGGCAAGACGAGCACATGAGTCGATAGCTCGATCGTGTCAGTGACTGCCGCCAGATAACCAAAGAGCACGAAGGCATCGTGAAATGAGTCGCTGGAGGTATACGGCCCTTCCCAGTCGGGCCGGCTTGCGACATTGGCCCCCAACACGTGGTCGTAGGTGGCTAGATGCTGATAACCGGCACTCTCGGCCGCCACGGCGAACTCGCCAATCGCTCTCGGGTCGCCACCGATATCTGTCTGAGGAACCGCAATGCCCAACTGCATCTGACCCCCAGTCAAACAACATGACGGGACCATCCCGAAGCGCCGAACCCCTTCGAGTCCGAACACAAGCGCCCACTATAGTCCTCGGCCGATTTCGAGTTTCATCCTGCGTCATGAAGCAGCTCGAAAGCTAGGGACTCCTTGTCGTCGTGATGCGTCGAACTCCGCTGCGGAACCTGGCCCAACGAGAAGGCTTATCGACTTCGATCCTGCACGCGAAGGCATCGTCGATGCGCGAGGTGCGGCTTGGCTCCGCCGGTAAGCAGCC
>JAADHX010000063.1:0-7972 GCA_013151655.1 Actinomycetota bacterium | reverse complement strand
TGTGGGCGCCTTGGACCACTCGGTCGTCGAGCATCGAATACCACTCGCATCTTCGTCGGCGAAGCGTGCCGGAGCCCCGGCGAGCTGGCGCAGCAAAGGCGTGTCGAGGCCCTCCATCAGGGCCGCGACCGCAGCATCAACCAGCGGTTTCCCGTAACCGGTCCCGGCCCACTCGACTGCAGCGTCTTCGAATCGATGAGCAGCTCCCGGCGCGACTGCGCTTCCAATTGTGGACGGCCCCGACCAAAGATCGACACGGTCGGACTCGAGAGAGTCTCCGATGGCGCGCTCGCCGAAGGGTGGATCTGCGGGACATTCGTTGCCCAGGAACTCGCCGAACTCGTCCGGCAAGAACGGACCGAGCGAGGTCACGTAGTCGTCGAATTCGTCCTGGGCTGCGCGCCAGTCCGCGTAAGGCTTCTTCGTCAGGAGCATTCCGCTCTTCATGTAGACGATCGTGATTCGGTCCTCCGACATGGCTCGTCCACGAACACAGGGGCGATCCGATAGAAACAGCACGACGGGTGCTTACGTTGGTGGCTCAGCGTTGGAAGCCGAAGCGTCGTCGGGTCGGCATCTCGGTCGCCGGTTCCATTTCGGGCATAGGGTCGGTTTCGGCGGCCAGACGGGTCGCTAGTCGACCGGCCCATGCCTTGGCGGTAATACCGTGGGCGAACACGCTGGCCAGCACGGTCCATGCCGCGATCGCAAAGATGGTCTCCCCCGCGGGAGTGTGTAGTTCTTCAACGACAACGAGAGCGAAGAGGATCGAGGCAAGACCACGAGGCCCGAACCAACCGAGAAACAGGCGTGTCTCGAAGAACGTTCCTGAGCCGATCATTGAGATCAAGACGGGCACCATTCTGACTACCGTCAGCGACGCGAGAGCGTAGACTGCGATCTGCCATGTCAGATTGTCGAGTAGGGGGCCGACCAGAACGGCGCCAAAGATTACGAACGTGATCGCACTCAACAGCTCGCCTTCGTCCTCGGTGAAGTCCTGGACACCAGCGCGCTGACCGCGTGCGATGTGCCCGAAAGCCAATCCAGCGGTAAAGGCCGCGATGAAGCCGTTACCGTCAACAAGACCCGCCAGGGCGAACGCCGCCGCAGCAATCGAGATTGTCGCGAGCTGACGGTAGATTCCCTCGACCGCTCCGGCGATCACCCGCGTGTCCAACAGCCGACCACCAATCGTGCCGACGGCTACACCAGCAAGCACTCCGAATCCAACCTGCTTGGCGGCAAGCGCCACCCAGTCGGCCGAGCTGCCTGCCTCGTCGGCGACGGCGATAGCCAGAACGACAGTCACGAGTGGGACTGCGATGCCGTCGTTCAGACCGCTCTCGACGTTGAGGGACTGGCGCAGTCTGACCGGCAGGCGCTGATCGGATACCACAGCCTGGCCTAGAGCGGCGTCTGTCGGGGCCAGTACCGCTGCGAGCAATACTGCTTCGACAGTACTGATGCCAGGTATAACCAGAGCCGCAGTCAACGCCCCCAAGACAATAGTGAGCGGCATGCCGATCCCCAAGAGCCGCACTGGCAGCGCCGCCTCTCGGCGCAGAACCTGTAGATCGATGCGAATGGCGTCGGTGAACAGCACAAGGACCAGCGTGGCCTCAACCAAAATGGCCACCGCCTCGCCATCGCCTTCGACGTCGAACCAAGCGAGACCGCCGGTCCCCATCACGAGGCCAACCGTTGTGAAAACAATGGGCGCCGAAATCGGAGACATCGCGAGACGCTCAGAAACCGTGGCGTAGCCAAACACCGCTACCGAAAGTATGAACAACTCACTCACAGCCACCGCCTGGCCAAGCCAACCATCGCCAGCGCGATGCTGTACTTACTCGTTCATTCACGTGGGACCTCGTTTGTGGACACAATAGACACAGTGACCAGATTCGAAGCACATGATCGCAGGCGCCGCCCACGCTGCCACCGGTAGAATGAACCATGTCCGTACCTCCACCGAACGGCTAACCGCCTTACCACCGACCGACTAACGCGGAATCAATATGAGTAGCTGTTGCAGCACCGACCTCGACGCCAACGCCCAACCGTGTGCCCAGTGCGGTACGACCGGACCCGTAGTCGGACACGAGATAGTGCAACCACACCGGTCCGATGTCGACGGCGGCAACTGGCAGCATTGTTCGACATTGGGGTGTCCTGTTGTCTACTACCTCGATACCGATGTCGTCACCGCCGACCATGTGAGAACCCAAGTCGGCCACAAGGCTCTCGACAAGCCAACCCCTGTCTGTTTTTGCTTCTCGCACACACGCGACGATCTCGCCACCGATCTGGCCGCCAGCGCCGGTGTCAGCTCGATCAAGCTCGCCATCAAAGCGGCAGTGGCCGACGGCTTCTGCGCGTGCGAACACCTCAACCCCACCAAGAAGTGCTGCCTCGCCGACGTCCACCGCACCCTGAAGTCCATAGCGGCTACGTAATAGAGTGCTGCAATGGCTGACTATTTCGATCTAGGGGTGCACTCGCGAACCATCTCGACCGACTCGGCGCAAGCCCAAGTGTGGTTCGACCGCGGCCTCAACTGGTTGTATTCGTTCCACAACGAGGAAGCAGAACGATGTTTCCAACGAGCCGTCGAGGCCGACCCCAAATGCGCTATGGCCTACTGGGGGATCGCCTACGCGATTGGGCCGTACTACAACGGTCCTTGGATACGTTTGGGAGAACCACAACGGGCAGAAATTCTTGCTCGCGGGCACCAATTGGTTGGCGAAGCCAACGAACTTTCGGCCGACACAACCGCCGTTGAACAAGCACTCATCGCCGCGTTGGGGCTCCGGTTTCAGGCCGAAGCCAACGACTCCCAGGATGTGTTCGACGCATGGGATGACGACTACGCAGCAGCAATGCGGCGCGTCTGCTCGCGGTTCCCTGACGATCTCGACGTGTGCGCCCTCACGGTTGAAGCGCTAATCACCCGTACCCCGTGGAGACTCTGGGACCTAAATACCGGACAGCCTTCAGAGGGGTCGAGCACCGTCGAGGCCATCAATTTGCTCGAAACCTGGTTCGCTCGAACCGACACAACCGATGCGCGCTCTCATCCTGGGCTGTTGCACTTCTGGGTCCACATCATGGAGATGTCGCCTACGCCCGAACGCGCACTCGACGCCGGCCTAGCGTTGCAGGCCTTGTGCCCCGATTCCGCTCACTTGATCCACATGGCCTCGCACATCCAGATCTTGTGTGGGCAGTATGAGGAGGCGCTCGCCAGCAATGTCGACGCCGTCGTTGCCGACGACAAGTACGTAGCGCTGTATCCCGATTTGGGTGTGTACACCGTGTACCGGATGCACAACATTCATTTCCAGATCTACGCCTCTATGTTCCTAGGCAACTTCGAGAAGGCCGCGGCAGCCGCTGACCTGATCTGGGAAACGGTCACGCCCGACGCTCTTCGAAACGACAACGCCTTCCTGGTGCGTTACCTCGAAGGGTTCTACGGCATGAAGGTGCATGTGCTGATCCGGTTCGGGCGGTGGGCCGACATCATCGCCGCGGCGCTCCCGGACGAACCCGACCTGTTCGTCACCGCCACTGCGCTGTGGCACTACGCCAAGGGGGTCGCCTACGCCGCGACGGGCGAGATCGAGCAGGCCGAACGCGAGCAGGCATTGTTTGTCGAGGCTTGCGGCCGCATCCCCGAGGATCACTTCGTGTTCAACAACCAATCGCGCGACGTGCTCAAAGTGGGCGAGGCAATGTTGGCCGGAGAGGTCGAGTATCGCAAGGGCAACCACGACGTTGCGTTCGAACACTTGCGTCGTTCGGCCGACATCGACGACAACCTGTACTACACCGAGCCTTGGGCATGGATGCAACCGCCAAGACACGCTCTCGGCGCACTGCTACTCGAACAGGGCCGAACCGAAGAAGCAGCAGAGGTGTATCGCGCCGACTTAGGCCTCGACAACACGCTTGTTCGATCCTCACAACATCCGGGCAATATCTGGTCCCTGCACGGCTACGCCGAGTGTTGCGAGGCGCTCGGTCGGCCCGACGAAGCGGCCGACCTACGAGCCGAACTCGAACTCGCCTTAGTCGGTTCGGACATCGAGCTCGCCTCGTCGTGCTTTTGCCGCGGCACCTAAGGCACGAAGTTAGAGGCCGCAAATATGGGCAACGAGTTGCAGCAGGTGGTGGAGCTGGACTGATCCAACGGCCGTTCCCAACCCAGCTACGCCCGCCACTACCACTGCGCCAGTAAGAGCTGTGGGGGTCGAGGGCGTGGCGACGAGCGCTTCGACGCGAGCGAGGATAGACGCACCGCCAAACGATCCAACTACCCCGCCATAGGCGGAGGTGGCCACCGCGGCTCGCGTGATCGCGGTGGCGACCAGCTGGCGATCTCCGGCCATGACATGAGCCGCGGCCTCGTCGGCGCACCGCTCAGTGGCCAAGCGGAGCTGGACGACCAGTGGCCGAAGCACTGGTAGCACGGCGACCGACAGAGCACCGACTAGCAGATAGTGATGGTGTCTTTGATCGAGGTGGGCGCGTTCGTGAGCGAAGAGCACCTGACGCTCTTGGGGCTCAAGAGCGTCGAGCAAACCCCTCGACACCACAACACAGCCGGGTTTGCCTGGTGCGGCGTACGCAATGGGTTCGTCGTCTGCCAGAACCAAGATACGACGGCCCTGGGTCCCCTCAACTGCCCATCGCCGCTGTCGAAGCACCAGCTGGATCCTGAACACTACGACGGCGAGAGCCACACTGGCGGCGAGCCCTTCGACAGTCCCGACCTGATGGTGAACCGGAATCACCCGACACACTCGGACTACCGCGAGCAGCACTGGGGATCGCGCCGCAAACCCAGCGGCCAAAGCACCCACGAGCAGGAAGGACGTCGTCGCCGCGAGGGCAGCGACGGCGGTGAGCAGCTTCACCACGATCGACGGGTTCAGCGACCACCGCACGTGCCCCGCTGCAACCGCTAGCGCAATCGTCGCCAACCCTGGCAAGAAAAGCGAGTGCGACACCTACCTGCCCTGCCGAAGCAGCATCCGGAGCAATTTCACGTCGTCGGCGTTGAGGGCCTCTACGAACGAACTCAGCACGGCTGCCCGGTTTCCCGCGTCGGCCAAGGTGATCTGCATGCGACCAGCCCGATCTTCTGCTTCAGTCCTGACCGGTTGGTACGCGTGGGCCCGACCGCTTCGTTCTCGGCTGAGCCGCTCCTTTTCCCAGAGTCTGGTCAGAATCGTCAAGATCGTGGTGTAGGCGAGTTCTGGTGCCACCGCTTGATGAACCTCGGCAGGCGTGGCTGCGGCAGTGGTCGTCCAGAGGTAGCTCATCACCTCTTCCTCGAGCGCCCCCATTGGCCGTTTCACCGCCACCCATTACCTCCAGTCATCGAATGCCGTCGAGCGTAGCTGCTCGTGCCGCGAACCCTCAACGACGACCCTGCCTGGCATGGCGAAGGAGGTATTCTAGTAATAGAATACCGGTATGAAGGAGCTCACGAACGCCGAGTTTGCGGTGCTGAGCCTGTTGGGAGAGGCGCCCAGGCATGGGTATGAACTCGAGCAGGTCATCGCGGAGCGGGGGATGCGCGACTGGACGGAGATTGGTTTTTCGTCCATCTACTACGTGCTCGCCAAACTCGAAAAGGCCGATCTCGTGACTCACGAGACGGCCGCGCACCCCAAGGCCGCCAAGGTGTTCTCACCGACTGAGGCGGGGTACCGAACCCTCGCCGACCGGACCCGCGAGGCCATCGCCGAACCGCATCCCGTGTACCCGTCGATCCTGCTGGGGATGGCGAACTGGCCAGCCCTCCGGCTCGTTGATGGGCTGGCCGCCTTGAAGGCCCGCCGGACCGCGATCGTCGAGAACATCGGCCGGATTGCAGGACGACGAACCGAACAGGAGCCGCTGCCGGACTTTGTGGACACACTTTTCGAGTTTTCGATCGGACAACTCGAAGCGGAACGTGAATGGATAGACGGGGCACTGATATCACTAGGAGGAAAGACTATGGACAAAGTCGATTTCAAGAAGACCCTCAAGCATCTGTACCGACCCTCGGCGAAAGAGTTCGCCATCGTCGAGGTGCCCAAGATGCGGTTCATCATGGTCGACGGCCATGGCGACCCGGGCGCCGACTCGTACCAGAGGGCTGTCGAGTGGCTCTACAGCGCGAGCTATCCCATCAAATTCATGTCCAAGAAGGAGCTTGGTAGGGATTACATCGTGCCTCCGATGGAAGGCCTGTGGTGGGCCGACGACACGAACGTGTTCGCCGACGGGGAGAGGGATTCGTGGCAGTGGACGATGATGATCATGCAGCCGGACTGGGTTACACAGGAGATGTTTGAGACTGGCGTGGCCAAGGCGGAGAAGAAGTTGGGCACTCCACCCGAGACCCTACGTCTGGAGCTCTTCGATGAGGGGCTCTCGGTTCAGATCATGCACATTGGCCCCTACGCAGACGAAGGCCAGACCATCGCCCGAATGCACCAGGAGTTCATCCCGGCAAATGGTCTGGTGGAAAATGGCCACCACCATGAGATCTACCTAGGTGATCCACGGCGCACGGCCCCCGAAAAACTCAAGACGGTTTTGCGTCACCCGGTCAGAAAGGTCTAAGCGCTGTGAGCGGCCGACGAAACTGGCCGATGGCGCAGTGCTCAGGGCGAGCAGCGCCCTGAGCTCGGATCAGCCCTCGAAGCCCTGAATCTGCTGCTGCTGACGAACGTAGGCAATGATGGCGTCGATGTCGTCGTCATCGAGTCCGACTACAGGAACCATGTCGCCGAATGACCAATGGTGTTGTCGAGCACCATTGGTGATAGCAGAGCGGAACGAGTCGTCGGTGTGGTGGTTGGGCTCGTACAAGATCGAGAGGTGCGATGGACCAAGGTCGGTACCCCGGAGGTCACCCCCGTGACATGACGCGCACATAGACGAGTACAACTCTGCCCCTCGCCCGGTATCGGCTGGCGCCGACTCCAACGTAGGCGTCTCCCGAGTACTCCAGACCACGACCGCTAGCACCGAGGCGATGAGCGCTAGACCGTAGAAGAACCAAAGCCTGCCCGTTTGCACACCGCGACTCACGAGGCAGCTCCGACCAAGAGAGCCGTCACGCCGACCGTCACAGCCACAAGCATCGCTCCGAACAGGCCGGACCGTAGGATGAATCGCATCGAGTGCCTTGAGATTTCGCCGGAGGTGAAGATCCGTCGGAGGTACTCCGCACCGAATCCATGTCGAGACCCATGGTACGACATGCTGTCGTAGACAGCGGTATCAGCGAGTTAGTATCTGCGCAGCGAGGGAGCAGCCATGCCACATCCGAACAGCAAACGAGCGAAACTCGAGAAGCAGCGACGAGCTGCCGAACGCCGCCAAGGCGCGGCAGGCGATCGCCAGGAGCGTGCTGAACGCCACGTGGCTACTGAGGAGCGACTCAGCCGGACAAGGTCGCGAAAGCGCCGCAGCAGTCGGATTTGGAGTCTCGCCATCGGCGCCGCCGCTGTGCTGTTGATCGGAGGGGTCGGCTACCTGGTCTGGAATGAGGTCCGGCCTGGCCCGGAGCTGGCCGGGGTCGAACGTCCGAACAACGACGGACGCGGTCATAGCATAGATACTTCGTATGCATCGGCCGCGCCTACCAGTGGTGTGCACGCAAGCGCGGCGCCATCGTGTGGCATCTATCAGACGCCACTGGAGCTCAGTCTTGCTGTTCATGCCCTCGAGCACGGCACGGTCGTGCTCTGGTATGACGCTACTCGGCCAGAGCTTGGAAATGATCTGGCATTTATCGCAACCGGCTGGGATTCACATGTCATCGTGTCTCCTGGCGTCGACCTCGACGCCCCAGTCGTCGCGACAGCATGGAACCGTCTGAAACGCTACGACACCGTGGACCCCGAGATCGATGAGTTCATCGATACATACAGGCGTCGGGGCCCAGAAGATGTCGCGTGCG
>JAADHX010000331.1 GCA_013151655.1 Actinomycetota bacterium | reverse complement strand
AGGCGTCGGGGCCCAGAAGATGTCGCGTGCGACCTGACGTGAGCGCCCCAGCCCAAAGGTGCGTCGCTCCCCCAGTCGAGTGAATCTAAGGCTTGTGGCGAGGGACAGATAGCCGGCGGGAGCGGGCACGTCGGATCGATATCCCGAAGCCGACGATCCAGATAGAGATCAGGAGCAGAGCGACGATCGGTCCAAGCACACTTGCCCGGTCGTTGGCGGTCTCGACCTCTGTCTGCGCACTCACCGGAACGGCTGCCAGAAATTGATATCCAATGGCATACATGACCGCGACAGTCATCGTCGACGACGTGGGGCAGTAGCCACGCTAGCCGGGTCGCCCGGCTCGCTGACACGGATGAACGTGGCGGCTTGCAAGGCAATCACGGCGACGCCAGCGCCAAGAAACGGAAGCCGGAACCAGTCGAGGTCGGGCGGTACGGCCTTATGAAACGATACCGTGTAATGTATGAACAGGAAGTAGCCGCCGTGTAGCAGCGAGAGTATGAGAACCGATTGGGCGAGCCGGTGAAGCCAGCTCCAGGCTGGGCGTCCAAGGCGCCGGAGAGCCGTGTCCGATGACGTCGCGGCCAAAATCAGCGCCAAGAAGAGAGCCACGGCACCAATAATGTTAGCAAGTCCGAATCCGGGTTCGAGTCTGGCCTCTTGTCCAAGCTGGGGGATGAACTCGTAGCCGAGGAATCGACGGAGGCTCCATCGGGCCCATCCGTTAAGGATCAGGAACCCGTGCAGGCTCGCTGTGAGCGCGAACCAGATGCCAATCTGTCGTCGCCATCGCAGCCAACCCCGAGTCGCAGGAACGAGCTTGGCAAGCGGGCCTAGGACCAATGCAGCAAGTAGCAGGACGTAAGAGGCATCGCCAACCGCTTTCCAAAGCCGCATTTCGTCCACCCAGTTCGACCGGGTAGACCAAAAGGCCCCGACCAGAGCAGCCGAGCACGACATTAAAACCAAGTGGCGGATCCACCGTCGTTGGGCCGGCCGCCTGACTTCGCTGACGGAGCGGGCCTGGGCCTGGCTTCGCTTGTTTAAGGTGTTGGTAGCCACGAGCATCCATTCCGTGTGTTCAGCTGAGACCGGCTGGGCGCCGCGGTTGGACCGATCAGAGTCGGCCATCTGGTGTTGGCTCGCTGAGTCAATTGGTCCGAGTGCATCATTACGACAGTGTGTCGTAGATTGTAGCGACAGTGGCGTCAGGGCAGCGGTTAATGGCACGCAGCGATTGGGCTGTATCAGGCAGAAACTGCACGGGAGTCCCTGTTGCGGCGTCTGATCCAATTGGCGATCGGGTCGGCGGCGCGGGTGAGTAACGGGCCGCCAACGGCGAGTATCAGGACGTAGGCGGCGGCTAGGGGGCCGAGATCGCTCTCGATTCCGTCGGCGACCGCGATGCCTGCGATCACAATAGAGAACTCGCCGCGCGCCATGAGTGTTGTTCCGGCTCGAAGCCGACCGGGCCAGTCGATACCGACCCTTGCCGCGCTCCACCACCCGGTGGCGAGTTTGCTGGCGGCGGTGACCACTGCGAGGACAGCCGCGATGCCGAGGGCGGGAGGGAGGTCGGCAGGGTTGATCTGGAGGCCGAAGAACACGAAGAACATCGCTGCGAACAGGTCACGAAGCGGACCGAGGATGTTGCGGGCCGCGTGTTCGGCTGGCCCGTTCAACGCGATCCCGACAAGAAACGCGCCGACGGCGGCCGAGGCCTGAAGGTGTTCAGCGATGCCGGCCACCACTAGGGCGATGCCGAGAAGGCTCAGGAGAAGGTTTTCGTCCGATCGGTGAAAGACCGCGGCGCTAATCCTGTTTCCGAACTTGATGGCCAGGACGAGAGCGGCCACAACAGCGGTAATCGCGATGCTGATCTCTAGGCCAATGTCGAACGGGTCACCGCCGATGAGGAGTCCTGCCATGAGCGGCAGGTACAGGGCCATCACGAGATCCTCGGTGACGAGAATCGCGAGGACGACGGGTGTCTCGCGGTTACCGGTGTTGCCTAAGTCGCTAAGGAGCCTGGCGATGATGCCTGACGACGATATATAGGTGATTCCGCCCAGCAGGAGGGCAGCGCGGATATCCCAGCCGAGTAGCACGCCAAGGACGACGCCTGGCGTGAAGTTCAAGACTAGGTCGACGGCTCCCGCCGGTGCGTGATCGCGAAGTGATGCGGTCAGTTCGTCGCCGGTGAACTCCATCCCAAGCAGGAGAAGAAGTAGAATCACGCCAATCTGAGCGCCGGTTTCGATGAAGTCTCGCGCCGTGAATAGTTCGAAGATGCCGCCTTCGCCGACCGCCAAACCAGCCAAGAGGTATAGCGGAATCGATGGGACCTTAAAGCGGGCGGCGAGGCGTCCTAGAAAGGCCAGCGCCACCAGGATGGCGCCGAGCTCGAGCAGCAGTGTCGCTGAGCCTGGAGTCGCCGCGAGGATCATGAACCGGCGGCGACCAACATTTGGGCTGCGGCATCTATGCCTTCGGCAGTCCCGACGACGACAGCGGTGTCGTCGACATGGAGCTCCTCGTCGGGCCCAGGCGCAGGAATGGGTCTGTCGCCTCGGACGAGAGCGACGATCGTGACGCCGGTGCGTGTGCGCAGTGCAGTGTCACCGATTGTTTTGCCTGCGTAAGCACTGTGTCCGGAGATCGGGAGCCAGTCGATTGCCAACCCGTCAATTTCCTGACGTAGATCGTCTAAGCGGTGCGTGACACTCGTGCCGCCGAGGAGGTCTGCCAGGACCAGGGCCTCATCAGGGGTCATCGTGGCACATTCGCCGACGCGGTCGAGGTCGTCGGAATCGTAGATGATGACCTCGCGGCGGCCAGCGTGGTGCGAAATCACACCGATCCGGTCGCCGCTCTGGCAATCGAAACAGTGAAGCGCCCCTACTCCAGGCAGTTTCGTCTCGTCGATGTGGGTCATAAGTTGTCTCGATTCTAGGTGGCCTCCGGCGCCTTTGCCCGACCAACCGCGGATTCAGTCGCTGTGGTCCGATCGCCCGCAGTCACTCGCCTATTCGGCTAGGTCGTCGACGACCGTGGTAGGCGACAGCTCGGTTCCGGTTCGGTACGCGGCTCGACCAAGGAGTTGCATTCCGAACGGAGCGGTGAGTAGTTGCAGGGCGGCGGCGAGGGAGAGTTTCATCACCGCGTCGCGCTCACTCAAGGCTACGCTCGCCCCCAGAAGCAGCAGCAAGATTCCGAGGGTCACTGGCTTGGTGGCTGAGTGCATTCTGGCGAACACGTCGTCGAATCGGTGAGTTCCAATCGCACCAAGCAAGGTGAGCGCAGCGCCGCCTACCATTAGGACCGAGGCGACAACGACGGAGAAGTTCATCGCCGGGACCCGGTCTCGATGAAGCGGGCCATTGTCACAGTTGACAGAAACCCGAGAAGGCTAGTGGCCACGATGAGGTCGAGGTAGATGCTGTTGCCGGTGCGAGCCGCGAGGACGGCGCTGCCGGACACGACCGAGACCGACAACATGTCGAGCCCCAGGGCACGGTCAGCCAGCCTGGAGTCGCGACGAATGATACGTGCGACGTTGAGGAGCGCAGCACTAGCGATCAACACGAATGCGACGGTGGTTGCGATGGTCATGGCTGTCTTTCCGGTTTGTGAGATCGGCCGTCAGTTGTTGCCGGAGCCAATCCTGCGACGGCCAGTCGTTCGAGGCGGGCCACGCTCGCGAGTAGAGCTGCGCGGTCGTCTAGGTCGAAGACGTGGATGTACAGCGTGGTGCCCGAGCCGGATCGGGTAATGTCAATCACGAGGGTTCCGGGGGTGAGGGAGATGGCCGCCGCTATCACCGCGATCAGGCCTCGGCTCGTTGGGGAGATCCGAGCAGCTATAACGGCCGGGAGTAGCTGGGGTCTGGGTCTGAGAACTTCCCGCGCCACCTGCAAGCTGGCTATGACCAGGTTTTGAGCGAAGAAAGCCATGAAGCGCACGAGCGCGATGGGCCGGGGCCGCAGCCCAAGGGGCTCCTTGGGACCCAAGAGCACGACGACCAGCACGGCGACCAGCATGCCGCTGAGTAGGTTCGCCCAGGACAGATCGCCCCATAGTTCTAGCCAGACAAAGGTGAGCCAGACTGCGAGGATCAGACGGTGCTTCATAGTGAGAATATCGCATCGAGATATGGGCCGCGGATGAGCAGGTCGGTGGCGGCTCGCTCGCTGAGATCATAGAGCGGGCCTGCTCCGGCAGCGATGGCGAGGGTCAGCATGACGAGGCCGGCGGTGGCGGCGAGCATGGAGCGATGGCTGTCGACGTTTGAGGCCAATGGGGCTAGACCCGTCGACGGTTGGCCCCAAAATACCGCATTCCAGATCTTCGTCATCGAGAACAGAGTCAAGATACTGACAACCAGAGCGACGACGACAATGATCCACTGGTCGTCTTCTACCGAAGCCTGGAGGAGGGCGAACTTGCCTATGAAACCCGACAGCGGCGGGATGCCGGCGAGGCTCATCGCGACAATCATGAACAGTGCGGCGACTACGGGCCGGGATCGGGCGATTCCCGAGACACGGTCGAGGCGACTAGATCCGGCAGTTTGTTCGACTATGCCTTCGAGAAGAAATAGCGACGTCTTCACGGGTATGTGGTGCATTAGGTAGAAGATCGCGGCTGCCACCCCGGCGACGCTGAAGAGCGCGACCCCCATAATCATGTAGCCAATCTGGCTCACAATGTGGAAGCTCAGAATCCGCTTCATGTCTTGTTGTGCGACCGCGCCGAGAACGCCGATGAACATGGTCGTGCCCGCTACTATGCTAAGAAGCCACCAGGGCTCGTCGCGAGGGAACAGCAGCGTTTGCGAGCGGATGATCGCGTAGACCCCGACCTTGGTCAGCAGGCCAGCGAACACCGCTGACACCGGTGAGGGCGCTGTGGGGTATGAGTCTGGTAGCCAGAAGAAAAGCGGGAATACCGCGGCCTTGGTGCCAAACACCACTAGTAACAACAGGCCCAATGCGGTGCGGACGTCGCCTGGGAGTTGTTCGAGTTCGACCGCTAGCTTGGCAAGGTTAACCGTGCCAGTTGCCGCGTAGATGAGACCGATTGCAGTAATGAATAACAGCGATGCGACCAGGCTGATGACTATGTAGGTCATGGCCGGACGAATCTGTTCGCGGCGCCCGCCCAGCGTCAGCAAGGCATAGCTCGCGGTGAGGAGAATCTCAAACGCGACGAAAAGGTTGAACAGGTCGCCGGTCAGGAAAGCCAGGGAAACGCCAGCGGTCATGGCCAGGTACAAAGGATGGAAGACAGTTCCGGAATCGCGCGTTCTCGGATGCCCGACCGAATAGACAAGTACCGAGAATATGGCGATGTGGGACACCACCAGCAACAGGCAGGCGAATAGATCGGCTACCAGAGCGATACCGACGTCTGGTGCCCAACCACCGACTCCGACCGCTGTAACGCCTTCGGCCTCGATCCGCACTAGGAGCGCTACCGAAGCAGCGAGGGTTGCGGCGGACGCGCCAATGCTGACGGCCCGCTGGAGGCGTCCGGTCCGCATCGTCAACAGGGTGATCGCCGAGGCAGTCATCGGTATGAGGATCGGCAACGCGATTAGCACTCTCATCGTTCTTCGAGATCCTCATCAAGGGCGCTCAGCTCGCGTTCCACGCTGTGAGAGACCCGATCGTCCGAAGCGAGTCGCGCGTCCTCAAGGTCGTCCTCGACTTCGTCGTCGTGAGTCAGTGTCCAGCTCCGGTACGAGACTGCCAGCAGAAACACCAGCACACCGAAGGTGATGACAATGGCGGTGAGAGCCAGCGCCTGTGGCAGTGGATCAGCGAACTCCTCTGGGCTGATGGATGAATCGGCGAACGGCGGCTCGTTCGGTGTTCCGCCCGCGAACAACAACATAAGCACCGAACCGTGCCCCAACAACGCAAGTCCAATGATGATACGGCTCAGAAACCGATCGAACAGAGCGTAGGTACCTATGGCGTATAGGGCGCCGATGGTGATGGCCAAGATGAGACTCATCGCGGCTGCGTCCCTGCTACATCGCCCTCGTTCTCAACAGATGTGCCCAAGCCGTTGAGAACGGCAACCACCAGACCGACAACTACCAGAAAGACACCCATGTCGAAGGCAAGCACCGAGAAGATCTTGACCTTGCCAAGGATCGGCAGATTCCACACAACGCTTCCGCTCTCGAGCAACTGCCCGCCAGCGAACCACGACGCGATCGCTGTAGCGGTCGCCAAGAGCAAGCCAAGTCCCATCAAAGACTCGGACGCCCAAACCGGCTCTGGTTCGCCGTCTGGGTCTGCGGCGAGAGTGCGCACGGCGAGCCCTGCGCCTGCTACCAGCCCGGCGATGAACCCCCCGCCTGGTTGGTTGTGACCCGCGAACAGTAAGTACAGCGAGAAGACCATGACTGTGGGAACAATCAGGTCGGCTCCGGTCTCGAGCAGCATCGTCCGACGGGAGTGGCTCATGTCGCGCTACTACTCTCTGGTGAATGCTCGCGTGGATCGGTATCGCTGCCGGCGCCTTTTGCTGACGCCACCAAGGACAGCACGCCGAGAGCGGCAACCATCAGCACCGTGATCTCACCCATCGTGTCGAGCGCGCGGAAGTCGACGAGGATCGTGTTGACGACGTTGTTGCCGCCGGCTTCGGTGGGCGCAAGCTCGAGGTACGCCGCCCGTGAGGATCTGCCCGATGACACCGCGACGGTGGTGAGCGCAAACAGGGTGACGCTGCTTCCGACCGCGCCTGCGACAATAATCCGGATGGCGGTGCGGGCCCTGCGATACCGACGTTGAACGAATCGGCGTCGGAACTTGGTAGGGAGATGGCGAAATGTCAACGCGAACGCGACGAGGACAACAGTCTCGACCAGGAGTTGGGTCAGGGCGAGGTCGGGGCCTCCTTCGATGATAAAGAGAACGCCGACGCCTAATCCGACCGCTCCGAGTGCGGCGACGGCGGCTATACGTTCAGATGCAAGGATCGCGGTTGTTGCCGCGGCCACGATCGCGATTGCCGCGGCAGTCTGAATGAACCCGTTCGACCACGCCAGCTCGTCAGGCCACTGGGCACCGCGCACGAGAACCGTTCCAGGCACCACGGCCGCTGTGAACAAAATGACAGTGATGTAGGTCGGCAACGAGCCTGACTGAACGAAAGCGGTGACTCGTTCGGCAAACCGCAGCAAACGGCTTACCGCTGCGCCGAAGAGGCCCTCGCCGCTAACCATTCGCGGGAGCCGGCTCACAACCGTGTCGACGCGGACATGCATGAACACCAGCACTAGGCCCGCGGCAAGTATGAACACAGAGACCAGCAGGGCAAGGTGCAACCCGGGCCACAACACGAGATGCTTCTTGCCGCCGCCCCCGATGAGTCCGGCCGCCGCCTCGTCGAGCAACGGAGTAATCAATCCCGGCACGATTCCAACGATGATGCTGGCCGCCGCGAGTCCGAGCAGTGGTCCGAGAAACAACAGCCCCGGTGCGCGCGGTTCGGTGTCGTCGATGCCAGCCTTGACCGCGAACGCGCCCCATATTACACGGCCGGAATAGGCGACGGTGAGCACCGACGCCGCGGCGACGGAGCCGAGGATCGGCAGCATCCACGGACCGCTGAGGTCGAGTATCGCCGCTACCGCCAATTCTTTGGCCGCAAATCCCAGCAGCGGCGGTAGGCCCGCCATGGACGCGGCTGCGATCGCCGCCGCGATAGCGAGAGCGGGCAGCGCTCGCCCGAGACCGCTAAGAGCCGTGATGTCGCGGGTTCCGGCATTGCGGTCGACGATGCCGACCATCATGAACATGGCGGCCTTGTACAAGGCGTGAGCCACAAGCACGGCCACACCAGCCGTCGTTAGTCCTGGGTCGCCGAATCCGAATAGAAGGAAGAGCAGCCCGAGTTGGCTGATGGTTCCATACGCCAAAATCTGTTTGAGGTCGGTTCGCCGCATAGCGATGACCGCTCCAACGAGCATCGACGCTACCCCGATGGACACGATCAGTGGCCGCCACAGCGGCACCGTC
>JAADHX010000028.1 GCA_013151655.1 Actinomycetota bacterium | reverse complement strand
CCGACCGGTCAATACAAGTCGAGGCCGAGGCGGACTTTCCGGAATGGTATTCCGAACGGATCAAGGAATCGCTTGCTGAGGCCGCGAATCTAAGCGAGGAAGATTGTGCGGCTCGCGGGCTGGTTATCTGTTCAGCGGACGAGGCCGGGGCCATCTCAGACATCTTCGGGCCCCACCCCGATGGTGAACTTACCGACGTCGATGCTGTTGGTCGCGCTCTGTTGGCCGCTAACGACCCAGCCATGGCTAGAGAGGCCGCCAAGGTGGGATTGCTACGCTCGACTTGGCTCACAGCCGCGCAGAATGGCAGATTCGACGTTGCATCTGACATAAGACTCGACCCAGACACGCCCGTCTTGGCAGTAACGGTCTATGCGCAGGTCACCAACAACGAGGTACCGTTCGGAATCGAGCCAGAGACGTACGACTCTTACACGGTCATATATTCGATCGCCTCAAGATTTGGATTCCTTACCTGCCTCGGTTGCGACGACGTTGAGCCCCAGGTCGACGCTTCGACGATTGTGGCTACGCTCCCAGAGCGCAGCACCCGGTTCAGTGAGGACGGCCGCTAGAAGTTAACTATTGCGACCGATGAAGTCGGCGACGTCGGCCTGTAACACCTTCATCTGTTTGCCTTGGGTGTAGAACCCGTGGGCTGCACCTTCGTACAGCTTGTACTCGACGTCGTGGTCTGAACCGAAGGTCTCGTAGGCAAGCAGAGAAGATGATGCGAGCTTGTCCTTGCCGGCGGCGGCGATGAAGGTCGGCGGCAAACTCTCGAAGTCGAGGTCCATCGGTGTGACCGCACAGCTGGCCTCGACCTCGACGCCGAAGGCTTCAGGGCCCGCGTAAGCCTGAAGGAACAACTCCGCAGATGGGAAGCCAGCGTCGAGCCAAAGCAGTCGGTCGAGAACGCCATAAAGCGATGAGATCGACGCTGGTTTCGGTGTCTCGGTCCAGCTAGCAAAGCCCAGATCGGCGGCTGTAGCCGGATTGGTCAAGATGATCCCGAGCATCATGGCTAGGTTGCCGCCAGCCGAGTCGCCAATGAGGTGTACAGATTCGGTCTCTGGATAGCTGGTCTTGATCCAGGTGAGAGCCTCCAGAAGGGAGTTCAAGATTTCGGGATGTGGGTTGTCGGGCGCCAGCGGATACTCAACGTTGAACACCGGGTGGCCCGCCGCAGCTAGCTCGTACAGCGGCTGCGCGTACATTTCCTTCTTGCCGATCACCCACCCGCCCCCGTGAATAAACACCACCGCGGTTTTGGGTTCGGCATCGGGGTCTGGGGCGATGACGTCGAGGCGGGCGTCGGGGTGATCGCCGTACTTGTGTTCGGTGACGCTCGCGGGCGGGTCCGGCGCTCGCCGACGGGCCACCGCGGTCATCGCCGCGACCGCGGTCTGCCAGCCGCGCAAGGTCAAGCGCTGCCGAAACGTTAGGTGATGAGGTGTGGGTGAGTTCATCTCGATCTAGTTTTCCGTTTGTTCGATGAAGGACTGCTTGACACGCCAAATGCTGTCGGGGTAGTCGACCGGAAGCCGGCCCCAGCCACCCAACAGATCCGCAGGGTCGTGCGAGTGTCGATACGCGGCGATCGCGCCGTAGTAGGAGGCCTCGGCGGCGACTGCACTGTTCGGGAACGATTCGACGATGGTGCTGTACGCGACTGCCGCTTCTTCGTCTCTGGCCAGACGCATCAGAGCATTCGCCCTGGCAGCCAGCAGCTTGGGCAAGAACTCGTCGGGTGGCAGGTACCCGCTCCATCCGTGCAACTCGTCGCCACCATCGGAAAGTACGCGGAGATCCGGGGTCCACACCTGCCGGAACCGAGCTACTAGCGCTGCGGTCGCCGAGGTGCCGTCCTGGGTGTTGATCTGCACTGGTTCGAAGTGCTGCTCGATGGCGGCAGCGACTGATTCGTCTGAGTACGTCACGGTACTCAGTGCGGCGCAACCACCTCAGGTGGGCGAATAGAAGTCGACAAGTATCAACTTTCGGGAGTCCTCACTCCGTGCCATTGCTTCGTCGAGACTGTGCAACCAACTGATCATTCCGGACCTCCAGGGAGCGAGTAGATGTGGTCTGGTTGATTGTAGGGATGTAGCTATACGTTGACAACTAGTTACCTACTAGTGTAGTAGTATCCATATGGGTACTAGTTCTACGACACCGACAGGCGACGACATCGACATCGACCAGGAAAAGGTATGCCCGTTGGCGCCGGCCATGGACGTAATTGCTGGAAAGTGGAAAGCCGAGATCGCATGGAACCTTTGCGATGGCACGGCTCGGCGATTCAACGAACTCCGACGGCTCATTGGCAAGGTCACGCCAAAGATGTTGGCTCAACAGCTACGCGAAATGGAACGCGACGGCATCATCACCCGCACCCAGTTCAACGAAATCCCGCCACGCGTCGAATACCAGATCACCGACCTTGGCCAAACCCTCGGCCCACTGTTCAGTGCCCTGGCCGAGTGGGGTTACGTTCACAACAGCGCACTGGACACAGCTCGGGTTAGCTACGACAAATCGATGCGCACCGTAGTTCCCTGACCGATGGTCGAGTCGATCTTGATGGTGCCGCCGTGGGCTTCGACGATGGCTTTGGCTATCGACAGACCCAAACCTGACCCACCACGATCGCGGCTACGGCCGCTGTCTGCTCGGTAGAAACGATCGAAGAGCAGCGCCACTTTGTCTGATTCGATTCCCGGTCCGTCATCGGAGATCGAGATCTCCACTCCCCCGGGTTTGGTTGAGCAAGCCAAACGCAGCTGAGCTTCGGACGGGGTGTGGCGAAGCGCGTTGGTGACGATCGTCGTGAGTGCCTGGGTGAGCTGGTGGGCATCGGCATCGACCAGCACACCATTAGCGATGCTGTCTGTCTCGATCGGTCGGTCCGGTTGCACGGCATGGGCGTCGGAGGCAATGTCATGCAGCAACTGGCTCAGGTCGACGGTGGCAATGTGGAGCGGTCGCTGATCGTCGAGGGCGGCCAAGGTGAGAAGGTCATCGACTAGCGCCGACATCCGACTCGCCTCGTTGTTGATCCGACGCATTGCATCGTCGACCTGCTCTGGTTCGGTCAACCCGCCGACGGCGTATAGCGACGTGTATCCCCGAAGTGTCGTTAACGGCGTTCGCAACTCATGCGACGCATCGGCTACGAATCGACGTTGTCTGGCCTCGACGGCTTCGCGCTCGTCGAGCATCGTGTTGAACGCTGCGCCAAGACGTCCGGCTTCGGTTGATTCAGGCGGATGGTCAACGCGCCGGTCGGTGCGGCCCGCAGCAACGTCTTCGGCGGTCTTGGTGACCTCGACAATTGGCCGAATCCCGAGGCGATCGACCCACCACATGATCAACCCGAGGGCTCCGACGAACAGCACCAGCGCGATGGCTCCGGTCACTAGTAGCTGGCGTTGAGCGTCGTCGACAGACTGAGTTGACAACGCCGCAACCACCCAGACACTTTCGTCGACCCTAGCCACAACGACGCGCGCTTCGCCTGAAGCACCGGTTACATCGATCGTGAACGGCTCGGACGTACCGGTGAGGTCTCGAATGTCGTCAACACTGAGGTTTACGCGCAATTCGGGATCCGACGCAGGAGCAGCGATCACTACCAGGTCCTGACCGGCAATCACGGCAAGAAACACTTCGCCAAGAGGTGGATTGCGTTCGGCGTCGAAGTCTCCGAATGGGTCGCCGGTGCCTCGGCCATCGCGGGTGTCGTTCCCAAGGTTTGCAAATCGGCCGAAGTTCGAATCCAACCGCGTGAGTTGGTCATCCAGCTGATCTGTCAGCACCTTCTGCTGACGAACCGCCACTCCAGCGAGCACCGAAATTAGCACCGCGGTAGACAGCGCGGCGGCAAATAGGAGCCGAGTTCGAAGCGTCATTCGGGCTCGCGAATGGTGTAGCCGATCCCCCGAATTGTCTCGACCAGTTTGGGTTCGGCGCTGTCGATCTTCTTTCGTAGTGAAGACACGAATGTCTCAATGATGGCCGACTCGCCGTCGAAGTTGTACTCCCAGACATGATCCAGAATCTGGCCTCGGGAAACCACGCGACCCGCGTTGGTCATCAACAACCGGCAGAGCTTGTACTCGGTTGGTGTCAAGCGAACCGTCTTGCCACCGCGCGTCACCCGGTGAGCATCATCGTCGAGAATCAGATCGGCTACCTGAAGGACAGCCGAGTTGGCCGACGCGACGCCGCGACGCCGCAGCGCCACTTGAACTCGTGCCACCAGTTCCTCGAGAGCAAACGGCTTTGTGATGTAGTCGTCGCCGCCGCTGGTGAGGCCGCGGACCCGATCGGCAGTCTCGTCACGAGCAGTTAGAAACAGAACCGGCATCAGGTGGCCCCGGCTGCGAAGTTGTTGCAGCACGGTGAAGCCGTCGGTGTCTGGCAACATCACATCGAGGACAATTACATCGGGATCGAACTGCTCGGCCGAAGTCAGCGCATCACGACCGGTGGCCGCGATGGCAACGTCCATGTCTGCCAGTCGAAGCGCCGAGGCAACCAGGAACGAAATGTTCTCCTCGTCGTCGACGACAAGCACACGGGGTCGGTTCACAGACGTAAGCATGGTTGTTTCCCCTTGCGATCCGATGGACCCTTCCTGTGGGTTTCCTGAAGACGTGCCCGCTTCGAGTTCATTGATCGGTGCATCTTCAGGAACTCAACAGGAAACCTTGTGGACCCCCCAAGGTCGGCGAGCGAGGATCAAACATCAAAGTTGGGCGAACTACGAAGTGAAAGAGGGCGCGATGCCAGCAATAACGACCGATGGTCTTACCCGAAAGTTCGGCGACCTAACAGCGGTGGACAACATAACCTTCGAGGTCCCGAGTGGTGGCGTCGTCGGCTTCGTCGGACCAAACGGTTCGGGCAAGTCGACCACGATCAGGCTTCTGCTCGGCCTGATTTCGGCAACGAGTGGCACCGGCACGGTGCTCGGCGAGCCCATCGAATCGCCGGAGCGGTTCGCCCACCGCGTTGGCGCCCTCATAGAAAATCCGACGTTCGTCGGAAGTCTGAGCGCTTACGACAACCTGCGCAGCCTGGCCGCACTCAGGGGATTGTCGAAGAATCGAATAGGCGAAGTTCTTGAGATCGTCGGCCTGACGGGACGAGAAAACGACAAGGCCTCGACCTTTTCCCTAGGGATGAAACAACGCCTCGGCATCGCGGCTGCGTTGCTCCCAGACCCCGACCTCCTGGTTCTCGACGAACCGACTAACGGGCTCGATCCGGCCGGAATTGTCGAGATTCGCAACCTCCTCAAGGCCGTAGCAGAAGGCGGTCGAACCGTTCTCGTCTCGTCACATCTGCTTGGTGAAATACAAGCGATGGTCGACAACCTGGTGGTCATCCGGTTCGGCAAATTGTTGTACTCGGGAACTCTCGAACAGCTCATGACCGATGCCGTCGAACAAGTTGTGGCTTCTCCAGAACACTTCGAGGACATGCCGCGACTGATAGCAGCAGTCGACTCTGAAGGCTGGTCTCACAGCACAACCGGCAACGAACTGGCGGTCAACATCAGCGCTGATCGTTCACCCGATCTCGACCGCGTAGCCCATGAAGCCGGACTGACTCTTCGCATGTTGACCCCACGACAGGACGACCTTGAAGACATCTTCTTGAAACTCACCGGAGCAACCGACGCCGAACTTGCCGCCGACCGAAGTGGGCAGCGCGACGGAAAGGACCGGTCATGATTCGAGTCGTTCGTTCAGAGTTCATCCGCATCTGGCGGCCCGCTTTCCGATACGGCGGCATCGGCGTGATGGCAAGCTTCGCAGCCCTCATTTCGGTGTTCATATTCACCGCGGCTGACAGTTCAGGTTCCGATGTCAGCGGCCCCGGTGGCGGTGCGTTTGCCAACGCCGCAGAGATCGCCCAACCGGGTGGTTTCCTCGTTTCGCTTGAAACGCTCAGCAGTCTCGCCGGCATCGTCTTGTTGAGCTTGTGGGCCATTGCGGCGGCTAGCGACTACGACACGGGTTTGGTTCGGGTACTCGTTCAGGCCGAACCCAATCGCATCAGGCTGCTCGGCGGAAAGATCATCGCCCTGGCCGGGTACACGTTCATTGCCACCATTGCGACCGTGTTTACAGCCGTCTTTGTAGCGAGGCCGCTGGCCAGGCTCGAAGGCATAGACACCACCCTTTGGCGCACCGACTTCTTCGAGCACTTGGTTGGTGAAACCTTCAACTTCATGGTCCCCGCCATGGTTTGGGGTTTAATCGGGCTGCTAATCGCTGTGTGGTCCAAAAGTTCGGGCCTCGCCATCGGTGTTGGCATCGGCTACCTCCTCATAGTTGAGAACCTGATTGCCATCGTTGCCGAGGGTGCCGCCGATTTCCTGCCAGGAGGAACGCTGGCGGCTGTCGCTGCTGGCGGTACCGCCGATCTGGCCTGGACGGCCGCGCTTGGTTTGACGGTGCTCTATGGCGCTGCAGCCGCGGCCACAGCGTTGCTGATCTTCCGCTCACGCGACATCACGAGCTGATCCCAGCGGAGCCGCCGGGAGGCGAAGCAATTAGCAGGAAACCGGTAGGAGCCGCCGGGAGGCGAAGCAATCAACAGGAAACCGGTAGGTGTTACCGATGAGGTCCTAAGGCTCATACCGCAGTGTTTGGAGTATCCCCCCAAACACCGCTCTCAAGGAGACGATGGTATGAACCCGACCCGAAACAAGCTGCTCATAGTGCTGCTCTTGGTAGTCGCAATGATCGCGACTGCCTGCCGTGGTTCCGAAGACAGCGCCGATGCCAACGTCATCGTGGTCGAAGGCGCAAGCGATGCGTCCGATTCAACAACCACCATCGGAGATGTCGCCGACGTCGCAGATTCCGACAGCGATACAACCTCGACCGAGGCCGAAGCCGAAGCGTCAGATGCCCAAGGCAGCGAGGAAGAACAGGCCCTCGCCTTCGCAGCGTGTATGCGTGACGAAGGAATCGACTTTCCGGATCCAGAGGTAGGTGCCGACGGGTCAGTCGACTTCTTCGGAGGTGGCGGAGGCCGCGATGGCGACGGCGGCGGGTTCAGAGATGATCCGAATTTCCAGAGCGCAATCGACGTCTGCGGGGAGCTCATCGAAGGCGCAAGCTTCTTGCCGACCGACGACGACAACGCCGAACGCGAAGACACGTTCCTGATAGCAGCCGAATGCCTGCGAGAGCAAGGCATCGATGTACCTGATCCTGACTTCAGTGCCGGCGGTCCCGGCGCCGGCGGCCCATTCGGAGCCGACTTCGACCCTGACGACCCAGCCACAGCTGACGCGATCGAGGCCTGCCAGGACGTGTTCACTGGTCTTGGACAAGGTGGAAACTGATGCCCATCATCACCCCGCAACAGGCCGACGGCGTCACCCCAACCATCGGCGCCGTCAGTCCAGAGGCTGACACTAAGCGAGCCGAGTCGGCTCAACCGAGTTTCGCCGCCGCCGAACCGGCCCCGCCGGTACTCGGCCCCGAGGTGAGGTCGGGCATCGCCGAACCCGCCCTCGTCCCGATCGTTGGACCTACCGCCCCACAACGTCGAGGCAAGCGCGTTCTCGGCGGGGTCGTCGTTCTCGCTGTTCTAGCGGGAGCGATCTACGCCGGCCTGACTTTCTTCGGCGGCGACGACACGGCCTCCGTCAACACCGAAGCCGCCACCATTACGGCTGTCGAAGCGACCACCGGCGATCTCGCCGAGTTTGTCACCGTCGATGGTGTGCTGGCCTACGGCGACCCAATCGTCTACAGCTCAGCAGTCGATGGGACGATCACTCAGATCGTCGAAGTCGACGAGGCGCTGAGTCGGGGCGACGTCGCCTACGCCGTCAACGAATCGCCGGTCGTTGTGTTCTGGGGTGAGACGCCCCTGTATCGACCGCTTCAGGCAGGCATGACCGACGGTGGTGATGTCAAGGTTCTTGAGGCCAACCTCTCGGCCTTGGGGTTCACCGCCGACGGCGCCCTCGCGGTCGACGAAGTCTTCGATGCCGCCACAACCACCGCCATCGAAGCGTTCCAAGAAGACGTTGGTCTCGTAGTTGATGGAGTGTTGAATCCGTCGTCGGTTCTTGTCCTCGGCGGCCCGGTGGTTGTGAGGGCAAGCCCACTGGGAACTGCCATCAGAGCGGCTAACCCAGTGCTGTCGCTGCAACTCACCGACGAAGCAACCACAGTGTTCATGCCGAACCGCGACGCTGCCGCCGACGTTCTCGTAGATGGTCTCATCACAGACATCCCGCGAGTGGGCGAATCGTTCTCCACCGGAGACGTGGCCTTCGAACGCAACACCGAGCCAGTGATCGTCATCATCGGAGACACGGCCCTTGATCGGGTCATGTTCGAAGACGGCGAAGGCGGAGACGACGTCGAGTTTCTCGAAGCGACGCTTCTCTCGCTTGGGTTCGACGCCGGCGGCGACCTCGAGGTCGATGACACCTTCGACGCGGCTACCACCGAGGCTCTGCTCGCCTGGGAACAAGACCTCGGCATCGATGTCGAAGGCGACGATGACGACGGCGTGTTCAACCCGAGCGACTACGTCGTGTTACCGGCCGACCATCGGGTACT
>JAADHX010000071.1:776-16939 GCA_013151655.1 Actinomycetota bacterium | reverse complement strand
CTCCTCCCGACACCGATGACCCGGCCGCCACGCTACTCAGCGGAATCATGAAGATGATCGGGCCAACCATGATGGCAATGAGCGCTGGCTCAATGGTTGGACACCTCTCCACCAGGGCCTTGGGCAGCTATCACCTTCCAATTCCTCGTCGGGCCACTTCAGAACTGGCCATCGTCGGCCCCAATGTGGCCGACTTTGTCGATGAGTGGAGTGTCGACGCCGACGATGTCGGGTTGTGGATTTGTCTTCATGAGTTGCTCCACCACGCGGTGTTCAATATCGATCACGTTCGCGAACGGATCATGGCCCTCCTGCAAAGTTTCGCGGCTGGTTTCCAACAAGCCGATGCCGGGGCCCTCGAACAAAAGCTTGGCAACTTCGAACCCTCCGGCGACCTCGAGGGCATGCAACAGCAGATGCAACAGATCTTCGGCGACCCTGAAATGCTGCTGGGTGCAATGCGCACCCCAGCCCAGGAAGCCATCGTTCCCGAGCTCGAGAGCCTGCTGGCCGTACTGGTTGGTTGGGTCGACCATCACCTCGACGCCATCGGTCAACACCTCATTGGCGGCCATGAGCAGATAACTGAAGCAATGCGCCGCCGCCGAGTCTCAGCCGGACCTCAAGATCGTTTCGTCGAAAAAATGCTCGGTCTTGATCTTCGTCGCGACCTACTCGAGCGCGGCCAGTCTTTCATCGCTGGCGTAGTCGAGCGCGGTGGCGAAGACCAGCTCGCGAAACTCTGGGCCAACGTTGATCATCTGCCAACACCCAACGAAGTCGATGCTCCTGGCCTGTGGATAGCTCGCATTGATCTGCCCGATCTCGACGAACCTGCCACCGGCATCGACGAGTAGCGGCCCCAGACGAGCTCAGATCGACGGCTCGCCCGATTCGGGATCTGTAACAGCCTCGCCTGCTGTAGGCACAGCGGCATCGTCACTTTGCAAGTGTTCGGGGATGTTGGCGAGGTCGACCACCTCAACCTCGGTCGCATCATCGGAAGTGGTGTACTCGGTATCGACTGGCTCCTCGCCTTCGGATTGGGACTGTCTTGCCCGCTTGAGCCGACCCCGGGCGCCGCGTGCGTCGGCGATGACGCGACGCTTGAGCCGATCACCTGGCGTCACTGCGCCGCGAGCGACGGCACGCAAACCGCCGAGGTAAAAAAACGCACCGAGGGTGGCCGCGATCGCGAGAATCAGAAACCCCACACCGACAGGCAGAACGGTTGACCCAACCACCGGCACCAACCCAGCTAACACCCACGCCAGTTGAAATCGTGTTTCGAACCGAGCAAAGGAGCTTCCTTGGTTGGCATCGGGGGCGTCGCGCTGCACGATGGAATCGAATGACAACTTGCTAAGGACCGTCGAGGCGCCAACTACAAGGGCCACAAGGATCGCAATAGCTCGACTCGGCGACGATGCCGCGACGAAGGCCATTGCGGCCGAGGCAATGAGGCCAGAAGCGATGATCATTTCCTCCCGCAAAACTCGACGAACAAAAGGTGCCGAAAGGGCGCCCCCGAGGTTTCCGGCCACCGCGCCAAGGCCTATTAGTCCAAACCAGATGAGGGATGCATCAGAGGTGCGCAGCCAGAACACCAGCAGAAACGTCAAGAAGCCAACCATGGCTCTCAACAACGCCATAGCCGACGCCGCCAACACGATGCCGGCCGACCGCAACTCCTGGCGTTCTCTGGCATCGACCGGGCGTTCGATGACCGCCGTGGAGGGCAACTGCGATGACAACATTGCAGCCATTAGGAACGCTAGCGCTGCCAGAAGCAGAGGCAATGAGTTATCGACAAACCGAAGACCAGCCCCCGGAAGCGCCGCGGCTGCACCGGCAAGGCCGCCCAACAACACAAGTTTTGAGTTGGCTCCGACGAGGTCTTCACTTCGTTGAACAATCTTGGGAACAATCGCACTCTTGGCCACGTGGTAGGTCTTACCCGCAACAAGAATGGTGAAGGCCTCCGGGTAGAGCCACAATGAGTCGAGGTGGAAGATCATCAGCAGGGCCATCAGCGCCCGCGTTAACGCCGAGATGAGCATCATCATGCGGCGCCCACCCTTGGCTCTATCGATGGCGGGTCCAATCAAAGGACCAACCAGGGCAAAAGGCGCCACCGTCAGCGCCAAATAGAGCGCCACCCGGCTCCTCGCGGCATCGGAGTCCACCGAGAAGAACAAGGAGCCGGCCAGCGACAACGTAACCAACGTGTCACCTGCTGATGACATCACGTGGGTGCGCGCCAAACGCATGAAGGGGGTGACGGTGAAAGCCTCAGCACCTTGAGTCGAGCGACGACGATTTGGTGTCGATCGGCCGACTTCGTTCACGGCTCCCACTCTAGAAGCACAATGCAGGTCCCAGTGACGGAGAGGTATTCCTAAAGATCCCCGGCTTCGGACCGACAAACCGAACGATGTCTGGTCTAAAGAATGTGCTGGGGAACGTCTATGGCGATCCCGATGATCGCCCTAATAAGGCAAACCTCGACGACGTTAAGGAGTCGATGGACGCCCTGACAGAACACGCCGATGACGGCGAACCCGCGTTGCCCGGTGGCAGCGAAGAGTCGCCGTGGGCCATGCTCGACGAGCTCCCCGACCTGAATCAGAGTCCTGCGCCAGCTGACGAGTCGGCGGCCACCAAACCCGACCGCGAAGAAATCGCCACCGAAGAGCCAGCCACCGAAGACTCATGGCTCCCCGATGTCCAAGTGGACGGTCTCTCCGAGGACTGGCTCAACGACTACGACGACTCCGGTTGGACGGGCTCCAAGCAAGACGAAACTCCAGCTACAAACGCCGACGACGCTAACGACGTAGACGAGCTCGCCAATTTCGACTTCGCATCAATCGAACACCCAACAGACGAAGCCAGCGTAGAAGACCTGCGACATCGATCCGTCGGCGAAACCAGCTCAGCGGCTGCCGAGTCATTCACCGAAGTCTCGGACTCGGGCAACTCGGACGAACTATCAGCTTCCGATACCGACGACCTTGATCCCGACCAGGAAGCCTGGCTCGACGATCTCTTCTCTCTAGATGACGATTCCGAAGACGAAACCGCAGAGGATCAGAGCAGCTCCAAGGTCGACGATGTCGAATCGGCCATTCACGACACTCGACCCGCACAGAGCACGGACACCGTCGCTCCAGTCATGGACGAAACTGCCTCGTTGGCCTCGACCGGTCTTGATGCCATATCGGCGATTTACTCAGCCAGCGATCAGAAGTCCAGGCCCCATTCGGACACGACATCGACTATCGATCCGCCCGCCGGAGGCTTCTACCGTGGTTGGGCTCGCACCGACGACGACATCTTGCCTCAGAAGAAGTCGGGTCGCCGCGGCGCCAAGAAGACCGAAGTTTCTGTTATTCCAGACCCACAGCAAACGGCACAGTCTCAGAACCACTCAATTTCGGACGATATGCAGTCACTGAGTGTCGAAGCGCCACTTGCATCCGGTGATCACCCCCAGCTAGTCGAAGCCAACTTTGAGAATGCCGCTGTTGAAGAATTCACCGACCTGTTCACAGACGACTTGTTCACAGATGCGCCGCGCGAGGCTGCGCCGCAACTCGACGAACCAGACGCCGAAGGTCTCGAGATGCCTGGTTTCGATCAGCCACTGCTTCAAAGCGACGAAGAGTTGGACGAATCAGATGCGGTTCACCTGTTCGCACACGACGAAGCTCTGGAAGAGGCAGCAACCGCCGGAGGTCGCCGCAAGGCCCGAAAAGAAGCCGCCAAGCAGGCCAAAACTGACGAGGCTGCTCAAGCCAAGGTCAACAAAGAGGCCGCTAAAGAAGCCAAGACCGATAAGGCTGCGCTAGCAAAGGCCAAGAAAGAGGCAAAGAACGCCTCAAGAGGTCGCAAGGGTCGAGGTAAAAAGAACAAGAACGACAACAACGACGACGAAGCCCTTCGCGCTCAGGTGGACGCCGCTCTGGCGGCTCAAGTTGCGACCAACACCGGACTTAGCGCAGACGACTTCTGGACCGATAGCGCCGCCGTCCCCGCAGCCGAGGTAACGCCATCTGCTCCGGCGGGCATGGCGGACCCACTCGATACCGAGCTAGTCAGCCCCCCACCAGCACCGGTCGAGGGCTTTGATCCCGATCCGGTTCTCGACTAAGAGTCGGGGGCTAACGCGCCGCAAGCCGCTATGCCCGACAGATCTCGATGGAGGCGACCGTTCCGGAGCCTCCGTCGAAGAACCCGGTCTTGAAGCTGGCAACACGCACGAATGCCGATGCGTTGTTGTCAGCTTCGGGATCGTTCAACATCGACGCAATCGCCTCGTCGAGGTCGCCGCCAGTTAGCTCAAGCAACCGGGTCGACGTGTAAGCAACGTCGCCGGCCCACACCCCAGCGAGGCAGTCGGCAATGGTGCCCTCGAGATCGGCGATGTCGTTCTCGACCAAGATTGCCTCACCATACGTACGGGCGAGGTAGAACGCCGTCGAGAAGTCGCCGATGGCGGTGTTTAGCCGGCTGGCAAGGTCCTCGTTCCAGACCAGCGAAGCCGACTGAGCACAATAGTGGAACAACTCGTTGGCTACTCCGGCCTCATCGCATCCGTTCGCCTGACCATCGGTGAAGGGCGCGAGGGCTAGACCGGCCAACCCGACGTCAGCGAGCGCATCGGCCCAGAATGCAGCTAGGTCGTCGAGCACTGCATCACGTGCATCTTCATATGCCAAGTTGCCGGCATTGACATCGCCTCTTTCGAGGTTTAGATCGACTATCTCGACACCCACGGTGGCAAAGTCGCGACAGCGATCGGCGCCGTCGTCGTAGCCAGACTGGAAGGCACTGACGCGATCAAATGCAGAACCATGAGCCGAGAAGCCATCGGTTGGAGCACCAGGAGGGTCGCGAAGCAGCAAGAATCCCGACAGAGCACCTTGCAAGTCGCGCTCACGAAGCGTGACAGCGCCGCTGCCATCGATTGACCGTCTGATCCACGATCCGGCGAAACAGTCGGCCTGGAGGTCACGGATAATCGGCGCCGCATCGAGGCCACCACGAGTCTGTACCGCGTGGCCGTACTCGTGTGCCAGCACGACGCCCACGGCGGATTTGCCGAAGTTCGCGTAGAAGTTCGGGATCAGGAAGTTTGAATCCCAAGTTATGTAGTCCTCGGCCGGGCAATAGATCGCGTTGCTGTTGAGGATGTTGGGGTCGAGACTCTGACCGCAGCTGATCCGCTGATCACCTGTTGGGTCGTACGGAAAAATGTCGGCCAAGGGGGTGAACCGTTGGCCGTAGACATCGGGGAACTCCTCGGTCCAGTAGATCGCGAGGTCATCGACGGTCGCTGCTACGAATCCGTCGAGATCCGCTCTCTGGGCTGGCGACAACGATGCTCGGTCTGTCTTGGTAACTGTCACGATCTCAGAACGCTGGCCAACAACGTCGTTTCCAGAGGTGGTCCCGGTGCCACCACCACCAGTAGTCGCCATGAATGTAATGACGATGGCAACAATGATGCCCAAAATGCCACCTCCCTTGCCGAGGTTGCCGATCGGCAGACCACCACTGCCACCGGAGCGGCCTCCGGCACCCGAGCGGCCGCCCAATAGGCCACCGCCACCGGTCGACCCACCAGATCGAGTCTTAGGAGACGACATCCGTTCGCCGCGCCCGCCTAGGGCTCGTCGCGATTGTCCTTTTCGGCGGATTCTCATGCCCGGCTGCCCTCACGACCAATTGTGCCCCGACATCGGGGTTCGTCTCGATAATCGACAGAGCCGACGATACGTCAGCCTGGTCGCTAATGAGAACGACGCCGTGAGCAATCAAAGAGTCGCGGCGAAACCCAGAGGCTTATTCGACGGAGAGACCGGCTAACTCGAGACGACGCCGCTTGAGGATCCGGCGCCGTTCACGTTCACTGGCCCCGCCCCAGACACCATGGTCGATCCGGTTCACAAGGGCATACTCAAGGCAGACCGGCTGCATTGAACATGTGGCACAGATCTTGCGGGCTCGTTCGACCCCGACTCCGTCGCTTGGAAAAAACTCGCTTGGCGGCCGTTCCGCACAGTTACCTTGGGACATCCACTTGTTGGTCATGAGACGTCAAACCCCTCCGTGTAGTAGGTACGACGAACGGCAAGGCCGTTCGGTTCCAAGTTTTTAGAAAAACCCGGAACGTGTCGAATTCATTTGCACTGGTTTCCGCCCATGCGACGCAAGGACTGCCAGCTCACTAACACTGGGCCCAGAACCACATAAGACGATGATGTCATGTGGTCCAACGCTCAAGCAGCTCTTCAACGTCACGTTACAAATATTACAACATTATGACGACAATGCGACGTTTTTCTTTAGTGGGCGCCGCGGTATGACTGAGTGACCATCGGTACACTTACAGACCGACCTGAACAGGAGTCCGCTGTGACGAACGTCGAAGAGACTGAAGAACGCCCGCCACCCGTTGCCGGAACGCGCGTTGTTTATCTCGGCCCCGTCGCGCCTCACTGGGAGGTCCAGCACCTATACGGCGAACAGTCGATCATCGACAACTTCCGCACAAGGACCCACGCCCGCCTGCTGTTGTTGCCGCCTCACGACCCTCAGTTTCGCCGAAACCGCGAACGTGTCGCCCGCGACGCCGAGCGCGAAAACCTCGAACTCGAGTGGGATCTCGGTCTGCCAGACGACACCGAGACATCGGCCAAAGCCCAGACGCGTTAGCCACGAACCGCCCGCCGGCGCAGGGCACCGAACCACCATCGAAACGGCAGGTTCTGGCTTTGTCTAGCCGGATAGGCCAAAGAACTCGACGGTTTCGCGGCTTGCGTCGGTGATGCGTTCGCGCAGCGATCGCGATGGGTCGGGCAACGACTCGGCCACGGCCACGACCTGTTCTTTTGTGGTACCGACGATCGCGTAGGACTTGTCGGCCCGATCGATCACAAGTACCGAATCGCCCTCGATCACGGCAAACCAGGCCGACCCGTCGGTCATCGGCACCCGATCGCCGAGGGGCATCTCGTCCCAGTCGACGGGCCCTCTCAGGACGAAGACCGAAATCTCGTGGTCGCCATCTGAATAGATCCCGTGCCGCATCCCCGACATTTCGCGGACCTCTTCGCGGACGAACGAGTCGCCGACCGCTTCGGGTAGGTCGCTGGAATCGGCGCCGGAGTCGTCGGCCGCGACGGCGGATTGGTGCGCGAACACCACACCTGCAACGTCGGGCACAACCGAACCAGCGCCGTTCGTGCCCACAAGGACCCCCCAGAAGGCGACCGATGCAAACGCCGATAACGCGGCTGCTCTCGTCCGGTTCTGCCGGCGGGGCCTGGCCTGGGGTCCGAACGGAGATCGGCGCTGGAGTTTCACGGCCAGATCCTCTGGCATAGCCAGAAGAGGCAGATCACGTACAAGCTGGCGAGTGGCAATGAGTTGGTCGAGTTCAGCGCGTAGATCAGAACTATCGTTCAACGCCTGATCCACAACCAGACGTTCGTCGACGTCGACCTCGTCATCGAGGTATGCGTTAATGAGATCACGCGGGGTCTTCATGTCCGGCCCTCACTCAAAAGCGGACCGAGGCTGTCGCGCAGGCGACTCCGCCCTCGGTGTATTCGGCTGCGAACAGTTCCGATGGGAACCCCAAGGGCGTCTGAGATCTCCTGATAACCGAGGCCAACCACGTCAGACAAAACAACCGCAGCCCGGTAATCGTCTGGCAGAGCCAGAATGGCCGACTGAATCTCGTCGGGTAACACGACCTGATCGAGCGCCACATCGGCTGCCGCTGTAGGCGGAAGCACCCAGTCGGGGTCATCGGGAAGCGAGTCGGTAGGCCGACGCTTCTTACGCCGAACATCGTCGAGGAATGCGTTCGTGGTGATTCGCGCCAGCCAGCCTTGCATCGAACCAGGTTGGTAGTTCTTCAAACCACGTTGCACTCGTACCAACACGTCCTGCACTAGATCCTCGGCATCGTCACGTCGACCAGTAAGGCGGTACGCAACGGTGTAGATGAAGGCGCCATGTTCACGAGCGACCTCCTCCCAGGTTGGTACATTCTCAGTCGACTCAGCAGACCGACGACGCGGTCGACGATGACGCCGATCAGTCATGATCGACTTCGCATCGACAACAACGCATCGGTTCCGCTGGGTTCAACGACGCTTCGACTCGGCCGGTTCCCATCCGAGGAAACAATATTCAACTCGACGCAGCCGAGGTTCGGTAACCAACCGAACCGATTAGCTGGCCTCAGAGTCAGAGGTTCCGTCTTGTAACCCGTCCTTGAATTCCTTCTGAGCCTGCCCGAGCGAGCGCGCCAACTTCGGCAGTTTCGCGCCGCCGAACAGGAGCAGGACGATGACGAGAATAACGATCAGTTCTGTCGGTCCAAGATTCACAAGGTTCTAGGGTACCGCTCTGCGGCTGAAACTATGAGCGCGGCAGCTCAAACGGTCGGCTTTGGGCTCTAGATTTCGTCAAGCTCACCGGGCTCAGCCGGTCTCTGCCTCTCGGGCCTTGCGATCGAGAGCACGCTGACGACGAAGCCGACGGCGCTCGCGTTCGCTCATACCACCCCAGATTCCGAACTTCTCACCGTGATCGAGCGCGTACTCGAGGCAATTCTCGCGAACTACACAGCCACGACAGACTTCTTTGGCTTCTTTGGTAGATGCGCCACGCTCAGGGAAGAACAGATCTGGTTCGACTCCCAAGCAGTTGGCAAAGTCCCACCAAGTCTTGGGTTCAGGTGTTGCTTCGTCGGCAGAGCCATCGGTTATTTCAGACAAAACTATCTCCAGAAAGTGTGCTGGATTGTGCCGAACTCGTGGAGGTCGGCAGTACTAATGACAGTCGATATGACGTCGTGGTAATTACAACCACGAGATTGTGGACGCTCTGGGCCAATGTTGCAAATTAAACTCAACCTCAACTACGGGTAGAGGGTTTTCGCGCGTCACGCGCGTAACAATCGCGGCTAGCTGTAAGACTGTAGAAGTGAACGCGCGACAGGCTCAACGAGATTAATGCTGAGCGCGCAATTTGGGGATCACAAGCCCACGAGCCCTACTGGAAGTAGTCCTCGTACAGCGGTCGAAACTCGGGATCCGGCGGCTCTTCTTGTGGAGCATAGCCATGACCCGCGGCTGGTCTGGACTGGTCACATTGGCGCAACACAAGGTCGGCTCGCAACCTCTCCACCAGCACAAATGTCAGCGAATCTTCTTGATCTCGTCGCTCCGAACGGCTTGTGGAAACACCAGGCAGCGGCCATCGAGTCGATAACGCGCCAACACCACACCCTCATCGCTACTGGTACTGGATCAGGCAAGTCGGCGTGTTACCAACTTCCGATCGCGGCCAGGCTTCACAGCGGGCCGCTACCCACCGCTCTAGTGATTCAACCGACCAAGGCCCTAGCTCACGATCAACTCAAATCGTTCGCGAGATTATTTCCCAACTTCTTAGCCATGGCCCACGATGGCGACGCGGACAACACCCAGCGACACCTCGCGCGACGCGAGGCCCGGGTGATATTCACCAACCCAGAGATGTGCCATGGCAGCATTCTGGCCAGGCACACTCGCTGGTCGCGCTTTCTTGGCCACCTCGAATTTGTTGTCATCGACGAGCTTCACGCGTTTCGAGGAGTTTTCGGATCTCATGTCGCTCACATCATTCGTCGCCTCCGCCGAGTCTGTGCCTTCCACGGCGCCAAGCCAACGTTCGTGCTCACCAGCGCAACCGTCAGCGGAGCTCAGCAACTAGCCGAAGCGCTCATCGGATCAGAAGTTGTAGTTGTCGACGACGACGCGGCTCCTTCTGCGCACCGCACCATCGCTGTGTGGGACCCAACTGCCGGGACACGAGACAGGCGGATCTCCGTACTTCAAGATGCCGCGGATCTAACGGCCCAACTCGTCGACCGCGGCCACCGCGTGATCGGATTCAGCAGGGCCAGATCAACCACTGAAGCGATCGCCGAGCTGACCAGAGGCCAGGTAGAAGATCCGTCGCGAATCGTCGCATACCGAGGCGGTTACCTCGCAGGCGAACGTCGCACCCTTGAGACCATGGTCGCGAATGGCGAAGTCGATGCCGTCATTGCCACATCGGCCCTCGAACTCGGCATCGACATAGGGCAGCTAGACGCTGCCATCCTGGCTGGCTTTCCTGGAACGATCTCGTCGTTTCGCCAGCAGATCGGCCGGGTCGGACGACGCGGCCAGAACTCCCTGGCAATTCTTGTGGCCGGCGAAGACCAACTCGACCGTTGGCTGGTCAATCATCCGAACGAACTGCTCGAACGTTCTGGCGAGCGCATCGTGATCAACCCGGACAACCCTTCGGTGGTCAGGCCTCAGTTAGCGTGCGCGGCTCACGAGATCCCGCTGGATCCCGTCGCCGATCACCGCTGGTGGCCAACCACTCTCGACGCCGCCGTATGCGATCTAGCCGCGGTTGGCCTGCTAAAGCCCCGAAATGGTCTTGCGATGTTTACCCAGACGTCTCATCCAGGACGCCAAGTGGGTCTTCGCGCCGCCGGGTCTGACACGGTCAGGATCGAAACAACCGACTCATCTCTCATCGGAACCATCGACAGCGCCAGCGCCCCAGCCTCACTTCACACCGGGGCCCGCTACGTCCATCAAGGAATCGCATATCGAGTGCAAGAACTCGACCTCGATACCAGGCGGGCAACAGTCGCGCTCGACGATCGGGGTATCTGTCGATCACGTTCCCACAGCACAACCACAATCAACATCCTCGATCGATCCCAACAAAAACGCCTCGGCGATGGAGAAGTCAGCTTTGGCACCGTGAGGGTTAAGACCGTGGTCGACAGCTATGTGGTTACCACCAACGAGGGTCGGATCATCGAACGAGGTGAGCTCGACTACCCGCCACACGTTGTGACAACGTCGTCGATCTGGATGGTTGCAAACGAACCTCAGCTCGAACATTGCCTCGGCGACAAGACCCGGATTGCGGGTGCTCTACACGCCACCGAGCACGCGATTATCGGTGCGCTGCCGATGTTTGCAATATGCGATCGATGGGACGTAGCTGGAACCGCTACGCCATGCCATGCCCAAACTCTCGGTCCGGTGATCTTTGTATACGACTCAGTCTCAGGTGGCGGGGGAATTTCGCAGCTGGCGTTTCGGGCCGCTCCCAGCATCGTCACAGCCGCTACCGACCTTGTCGGTCAGTGCACCTGTTCTGACGGTTGTCCGGCGTGCGTTGTGTCGCCGAACTGTGGTCGCGGCAACTCGCCCCTGGACAAACATGGCGCGCTTGACGTGCTGGCCTTGTTCGGCGCGTAAAGGCCAGCACGGCACCCCCAACTACGGCGAGGCACCACTGGCTTCGACGAGCATCGTGGCGCGGGCCGACACCGAACGCCCGCTTAGTAGCGCCCCAAACAGCGGCAAAGAGGTCAGGGGCGACAGAGACACCTCGACAGTGACCAGACCACCAACACCCTCGCGACGCACCACGGTTGCAGTGACACGGCCCGGATCGATGTCGAGTGCCTCACGCGCAGCGCGTTGGGCCACGCCAGCGCCCCCATCGACGGCCGCGGCACGAGCCGCCTCACGCGCGGCGTGGACTACGAGTAGCTGGTCGCGCCACAACAGCCCAACCTGTACGACAGACAAAACAACCAAAAGGGCCACTGGAAGCATGGCAGCAGTCTCAAAGGTTGCTTGGCCGTCTTGATTCCTATGGCCTCGACGAACGGGCCCATTAGCCCGCAGCACGTATGAGTCCATCGAATACCACGTCAAGAAGCCGCCCGACCTTGCCGGTACCAGCGGCCCAGGCGGCCACAAGCGCAATGACCAACGCAACCACACCGGTAAGAAGCGCATACTCGGCAGTCGCCTGACCGCGCTCGCTGCTCTGGCAGGGGTCGTCGGTCTGGCGGGGCTCGTCGCAACGAGATGAATCGTTCATTTTCGGTTCCTATTGATAGAAAAAAGCGGCGGGGAAGCACGAGATGACACTGACTCTGGGGCCGAGATGCAACCGATCAGATGCTCACGCTTCTCAGCAGGGGAAGAACGGTTGGCGCAACCCCGACGAGCACAAATGCCGGGAGATGGCACAGCACTAGAGGCCCCGACTGCCACACGGACATTCGTCGGGCCGCGGCCGCAGTGGCGTTGGTATCAAGCAACTGCACATCGGCGCGCACTCGATCGAGCTCGGCCTCGAGACGGACGCCACTATTGACCGCCGATGCCAACGCAGCCAGAACAATCCCAAGCGATGTCTGGGGCGAAATTGCCGACTGCCGCACAGCATCTTGGGCCTCGATACCTCTGTCGAGCAGGGCCACGATCTCTGCGAGGGCAGAACCAGACGAGATCGAGTGGCGTGCGCCTAAGGCCACCACATCGCGAAGACCAAGCCCGCGCCTGACGCCGAGCGCCAAAATGTCGAGGGTGTCCGATGAACCCGAAGCTGCCGGAGTACGCAGCCGCAACGGCCTTGCCGGCGGCGAACGGCGAAGGCCCACAAGCAGAACGTCGGCCGTAGCCAACAGACCCGCAATCCAAAGCCAACTCATCGAAGCGCCTCAACCTTGCTAACCAACGCCAAAGACCAAAGCGCTCCCAACAACGAGAGATTCAAGGCAACCATCATCAGGAGACGCAGGCCCGGGTCGGACCAAACATTGCTGGCGCCCGAAATAGCGAGGTCGACTCCGACTGCGATCCACGGCAACACAAACATTGCTGTGGCCGAGGCTCGCCCCTGAGCTGCTTGGCTAGCGATGTCGTGGCGCCTAAGACGACGCTGCCGCAACGACTGCGCCGCGTCGGTGAAGATACGTTCGGTTTCGATGCGGGTGCCATACGCCAACTCGATGGCGGCACTCAGTAGGGCGACTTCTGGGTCAGTTCTGGGCAGAGCGGCAACTGCGGACGACGCTGAAACTCCGCTCTGCATGCGACTTGCGACCGAAGTTAGTGCCGGCTTAAGTCCGACTGCTAGGTCGGCAGCACCGTCGATGGCCTCGCCAAGTTCGGCATCGGTGCGCGAACGCCAGGCAACAGCCTCAGCAAACTCAGGCAAACCGAGTCGGTTCTGCCGTTGACCTCGGGCAACGAGGCGACTCTTTGTGAGAGCCAACAAGATCGCAGCATTGGCCACTGCCACCGTGACGGTGGCCGAACCAACAACGGTTGCCACGCCCACCACCAGCAGTGCGGACCATGAGCGTCGCCACCACGCCCAGATCGCAGTGGCGGCCACTAGCCAGATCACGACGACTCGCCGAAGTGACAGACATCGACGACCCGGCGTTGTCCGTCGGACTGCCTAGCCATCGTAACGACGAGATCGAAGGCGTTGCTCCAGTGTTTGGCCACAACGTCGACCTCGACTCGATCATTCGCTTGACCAGACAACAACAAAAGACGACGTCTGGCCTCGGCGGCTGACGACGCATGAAGCGTTGTCATTCCGCCAACATGACCCGAAGTAAGTGCGTGCAATAGGTCGAGCGCTTCGCCGCCTCTTACCTCACCCACGACCACTCGGTCAGGTCGCAACCTGAGCGAAGCCGCCACTAGCGCACGCAGGTCGGCTGTCGGACCCGATTCGAGACGCACGACATGGCCTGGGACCGTAGGCAACTCGGCGACGTCTTCGAGAACAACTACTCGCTCGTCGGCGGGCACCAGGGCCAACATGGCGGCCAGCAATGTGGTCTTGCCCGACCCGGTTGGACCAATGATGAGGATTGAGAGCCCGCCGTCGATTGCATCGCCGAGCCGAGCAACAACCGCGGGCTCGGCCAACTGAGAGAGCGTTACCTGGCCCGAACGTAGACGTCGGATAGCGACATGGGGGCCGCCGATCGCTACCGGCGCAACCACCACAGTTGCCCGATCGCCTGTGGGAAGGACACCGTGGCTTATCGGGCGTTGCGCGTCGGGCCGCGGACGACACCACCGGCCCAGCCGGTCTACAAGCAACCGCACACCGTCGCGGTCGAGAACGACATCGGACACCGACAACCGACCGTTTCGTTCGACCATGACCGGGCCGGGGCCATTGACCAAGATGTCGGTCACCGTGGTGTCGTCGAGCAAGGTCTCCACTTCGCCGAAGCCTCCGAGACGAGCTTCGACGGCCCGCAGGACTTCGTCGGCCTCGTGGTGGTCCAGCCAGGGCGCGGTAGCACTAACGATTGCGAGTTGGTGGCTACGACCTTGGTCAGACACCGCCAACAGTGGATGAAGCTCGGTAACTAAGGCTGCTAACTCGCCGCGATGAAGCCGACTCGTTTGGGTAGAGCGCACCAGGGTCTCTCAACGACTTGGAGGATCGGAGAGGGGAAGAGGTATCGACCCTAACAACAGCGCCCAGTTTCGACAACGGGCTGTGTGAGATGACCCGCAAATTTACGAGGCGGCGTGGCGGAGGTGGACGGGAATCGAACCCGCCGGACGGGGATCGCCCGTCCCACCCGCTTTGAAGGCGGGGGAGCCCACCAGGCGCTCGGACACCTCCTCGCACCACGCTGACCAGATGCGGGTCACGCATCTGGCGGACAACTACCCGGAATACTCCGGGCACATAGAACTAGACCGACAGAAGGTCGCGGGCCCCGGTATCGCTCGATGGGTGACGCAGCTTCGACATAGCCCGTGCCTCGATCTGGCGTATTCGTTCGCGGGTAAGACTGAAGTGTTCGCCCACTTCTTCGAGAGTGCGCGGTTCGCCCCGGTCGAGACCGAAACGAAGCTTAAGAATCTCGCGCTCTCGCTCGTCGAGTGGAGCTAAAAGGCGGTTGATCTCGTCGGGCAGCAGTGAGGTGGCCGCGGCCTCGAATGGCGACTCGGCCGAACGATCCTGCACCACATCGCCAAGCTCGGCGTCGCCGTCTTCGCGAAGTGGCTCCGACAGCGAAAGAGGTTCGGCGGCGAAACGCAGCGCCTCGGTGACTTTGTCTTCTGGCATCTCGACTTCGGCAGCCAATTCCGACAATGTTGCCTGGCGTCCGTACTTGAGCTCCAAGCGAGAACGGGCCTTCTGCAGACGAGCAAGGGTGTCGCCAGCGTGAACTGGCAGCCGGATGGTACGACCGGTGTTAGCGATACCACGGGTAATTGCTTGACGTATCCACCAGGTGGCATAGGTGGAGAACTTGAAACCCTTACGCCAGTCGAACTTCTCGACAGCGTGCATTAGCCCCAGGTTGCCTTCCTGAATGAGATCGAGCAGTGGTAGGCCCGATGCTTGGTACTTCTTAGCGATCGACACCACGAGGCGGAGGTTCGATTGCACGAACGTGCGCTCGGCCTGTTCGCCGGCACGCGAGGTGCGACGGAACTCGCGTTTCTTAGCGACGGTGATGGGTGACCCGTCTTCGCACTCGCCGCGATCGACGAACTCTCGAACCGCGTTGCCAGCCTCGATGGCTTGGGCAAGTCGTACTTCGTCGTCTTTGTTCAACAACGGGTATTGCCCGATGTCGGTTAGATAAAGGCGTACGAGGTCTTCCTCGTCCCGCTCGACCCGTTCCTTCGCCAACGCAGTCGCTCCAATCAAGGGACAGCATCGTGAGCTGTCATCGGTTTGCCCAGGGTCGAGGGTAACGAACAACCAGCAAAGCCGGTGGATCACAACCCTCAGAGAAAATATCGGCACGGTACGTGACCGAAACGAGCAGAAAGCCACTCGATACCAGAAAGTAACGCTACCAGCAGATCTTCAACTCACACCCGGGCTCGGCCGACGACTACGTTTCGGGGATGGCTGACGATCTGGAAATTGCGATTCTGACCATGCGATTCAACGCTTCTGACCCTGATGAGTTGTTGAGTAGCCTCTCAAAATACGTGGTGCTAACTCGGGGCCACGACGGCTGCCGGAACGTCGACTTGTGTGTGTCGGTTGCGCATCCGTCGCAGTTCGTGATCATCCAGAAGTGGGAAAGTGAACAACACGCCCGGACCCACATCGACTCATCGACAATGATCGAGATGGCTGAGGCTTGTCGAGGAGTTCTCTCCGAAGCACCAGGCATCGAGCTTCTCGAAGGCATAAGCGCTCACGATCTCAACTGAGGGGCTCGCGAGGCAGGCCGAGGATGTTCTCCCCGATGATGTTTCGCTGGATCTCGTCGGTGCCGCCAG
>JAADHX010000071.1:0-763 GCA_013151655.1 Actinomycetota bacterium | reverse complement strand
CGACAGCAGCACCTCGGCAACGACACTGTGCAACAATCCACCTGACTCACCGGCGAGCATCGCGCTAGGACCCGCCAGTCGTGCGTGAAGAGCCGCCGATCGCCTGGCGAGTTCAGAGCCAGAAAGTTTGCCGAGCGAACCCTCCGGACCCGGGGTTCGCCCTAATGCGCGTGCGGTCTTGCTGCGTTGGGCGGTCCACTCGCTGGCCCGCCGGAAAGTGTCTATTGAGACAATCGCCTGCCTGACAAGCGGATCGCCAGTGAGTTGGGCCGCCGTGGCCGCTTCATCGATTAGATCTGCGCGACCGGCCCGTTGCGGGTACCACACGTAGGTCAGTTGATGCTCGGCTGCTTCAAGCTTGGCCTCGTCGACGGTTAGTCCGGATGCGGCCGCAGCAAAGTTCGTCTTGCGCATCGTCGCGAAGGTTCGCTCGTGGTTAAGGGTGGCTTTGGTCACCGCCCAGCCGTGATCGACCGACCCAATTACGTTGTTGGCCGGAACTCGGCACCCATCGAGGAACACCTCATTGAACGACGAATGACCATTCATCTGGCGGATCGGTCGCACCTCGATGCCATTCTGGTGCATCGGCAACACAAAGTACGTCAACCCGTGATGTTTGGGAACATCCCAGTTGGTTCGAGCAACGAGCATCGCCATGTCGGCATGGTGAGCGCTCGTGTTCCATACCTTCTGACCGCTGATCAACCAGTCACCGTTAACGTCGTCGCGCACCGCCGATGTGGTGAGGCCTGCCAGGTCA
>JAADHX010000478.1 GCA_013151655.1 Actinomycetota bacterium | reverse complement strand
GTTCGAACGCCGGTGCCAACTTGGAATCCAAAGAGAAACACTCCGTGGACCCCGCTCATCGACACTCCTTGGCTCACCTGTCGCCGTGCCGCCCGAAGCGGATGCGCCCACAAGACCAACAAGACCCTTGCTTGGCTGAATAACCGGGCCACACAACCCGTTGTCGCTACAAGGTGGGCAGACACCCCACCGGAGGTCCCTGCTAGACGTCAAGTCATGGAGTCTGGCAGTCCTTCGGAGTACACGACGACGAGTCGTTTGGTCGATCGAGTCAACGCCACATAGAGGGCGCGCAAACCCTGTGGTTCTTCGTCGACGATGCGGCTTGGTTCAACAACAATGGATCCGTCGAGTTCGAGACCCTTGACTAGGGTCACGGGCACCAGCGCAACTTGGGGATGCAGCTGACCGGTTGCGTTACGCGACTCGTTGCGGGCCCGTCCGAACTCGATACCAGCGTCGGAGAGGGCATCATCGACGTCGTCGATCAGCGACTCGGGAACAATCACCGCAACGCTGCCACCATCGAGAACAGCTGATTCCTGCTGAACCAATTGCGCGACCTTGTCCGCGATTCGATACGTCTCGGTGGCCACAAACCGAGGCGCCTCACCCTTGGCTCGCACCGCCGTCGGCGGTGAGATATGAGGTGCCGCGGCCTCCAAGACCCTCAACGCAACGCGCAGGTTCGGAGCCGGAATCCGATAACTAAGCGACAAGGGTCTTACCCGAGGCTGCCTTGAACCCAAAGGCAGGTGACCAAGCACATCGTCCCAGTCATCGGCAGCTCCGGGCGCAGTTGCCTGGGCAATATCGCCAACAATCGTGAACGAACCATTCAACGAACGGCGGGCCAACATTCGCAGCGCCATCGGGCTGTGATCCTGGGCCTCATCGACAACGATGTGGCCATAGGTGCGGATCTCCTCTACATCGCGGCGGTGCGGCGGACTGCCAAGAATTGAATGCGCCTCATCAAGAACAGGAACATCGGCATCGCTCCACACATAGTCGACCTCGTAATCGCCACGCTCTCGACGCATCACCGAGACCCCATGGTCGAGATCACCAGATGGAAGCCCAGACGACAGCGCCGACCTCAAAAGAGCCCTCGATCCGTACAAATCGCGCAACAATTCATGCGGCGTGAGAATCGGCCACATCCATTCGAGAGCTTCCCGAACGGTGGCGTGCGACCGCAAACGATCACGAACAACACCGGCATCGGGGCGAGATCTATGACTACCAGCCAGCGCCTGAAAGAACTCGGCCTCAACAAATCGACGGGCACGATTGTGATGGCGAAAACGGCGCTTGGCTTCGGCAACAATCCGAGCCGACTGCTCGATCGTAACCCGCAGACTAGTTACCCCATAAGGAACCACGACTTCGTCGCGAAGGCGCCGCTCCCGGTCGCGGATCGCCCGTTTGACCACCTCGACCATCGATATGTTGCCCTTGATCGCAGCCTGGGCTGGCGCATCGGCCAACCGAACCAGCGTGCCGGGGAACATCTCGGTGAGCAGGTCGGCCAACACCAAAAGATGAACACCAGCCTCACCAAGCGAAGGCAACACTCGCTCGATGTACCGCAGGAATAGGCGATTTGGCCCAAGCAGCAGCACCCCCTGGCCTTCCAACGGAAAGCGGAACGTGTACAGCAGGTACGCGGCCCTATGCAGCGCCACCACCGTCTTGCCGGTGCCAGGTCCGCCCTGGACGATGACGACACCCTTGAGATCGTCACGGATGATCTCGTCCTGTTCGCCCTGAATCGTCGCAACAATGTCGCGGAGCTGACCGTCGCGATTCTGTTCGAGGGCCGCTATGAGCGCTCCATGACCCTGATAGGTGTCATCGAGCCGATCGAGATCGAACAGCTCATCTTCCATATCGATGAGGTGTTGACCGCGACTCACGAAGTGTCTACGCCTGACCAAACCCATCGAGTCGCGGCCAGTGGCGCGATAGAACCCCTCGGCAATCGGGGCTCGCCAGTCCACGACCACAGGCTCTTGACGCTCGTCGGCAACAGCAAGACGGCCAATGTGGAACGGTTCGTCGTCGACAGTGTCGATACGCCCAAAGATCAGCGACGACGACCCAAGCTCAAGTTGCGACAAACGTCCGGCAACCTGCTCTTCGATCACATCACGCTCATAACGAGCCTGAGTGGTGCCCCCTCGGCCAACCTCAACCATTGATCTCAGCTTGACAGCCCGCGCCCGGGCAGCCTCAAGACACACATAAGCGTGGTTGATGTAGGCCTGCTCGGCAGCCATTTCGGGGTGTTGGCTCACGCAATTGTCCAAATAGGGGGAATCAACAAATCTAGTCTCGAAACGCTGCGAAACACGCTCAACTTCCACCAACTCGAATTGTGCGGTGAGCGGGCGCCAAAGCGGCGATAGCGTTCCGTAGGTAAGCCCGCTAGAAGACAGCGTCCTCCACCAGAGTTGGCAGATGAATCTCCACGCCGAACACCCATCGCATCGCCTTGCTGACAGCACGTATTTACGCGCCTGTCGAGGTCAGATGCACGCCCATGTTCCCGTTTGGTTTCAGCGTCAAGCGGGCCGAAGTCTGCCCGAATATCACGAGCTCAGGCGCGAAGGAAGCATCCTCGACACCATTCGTATCCCCGAACTGGCAGCCGAGATCACCCTTCAGCCGATCCGGCGCTACAAGGTCGACGCAGCAATTCTCTACAGCGACATCGTGGTACCAGCCGAATGTGTTGGTTTCGGTGTCGACGTAAAACCGGGCGTCGGGCCTGTAATCGAGAACCCCTTCGAACGCAGAGCCGATCTCGATCGGCTGCGGCCACTCGAGCCAGAGACCGACACAGCCCACGTCCTCGACACCATCAAAATTCTGGCCGGAGAACTCGACGTGCCGCTCATCGGCTTCGCGGGAGCACCGTTCACCGTCGCGTCTTACCTAGTCGAGGGCAAACCAAGCCGCGACTACGCCAAGACCAAAGCGCTAATGCTCGACGACCCAGCGTTATGGCACGACCTGATGGAACGCCTAACCGACTTGGCCGTTGCCTCGATGCGATCACAAGTAGTAGCTGGCGCCAGCGCAGTGCAACTGTTCGACAGCTGGGCTGGAGCGCTGAGCGAAGCCGACTACCGAACAATGGTCCTGCCACACAGCACCCGAGTTATCGCCGAGGTATCCGAACTCGGCGTGCCAACCGCACACTTCGGCGTTGGAACGGGCGAACTTCTCGCCGCCTTTGCCGACTCCGGTGCAGATGTCGTGGGTGTCGATTGGCGCATACCATTAAGCGTCGCCCGCCAACGAACCGGAAATCGCGTCGCCCTGCAAGGAAACCTCGATCCCGCCGTTTGCCTGGCCCAATGGCCCCAAGTTGAAAAGACCGTGCGCAGAATTCTCAACGACAACGGTGACCACCCTGGTTATGTGTTCAACCTCGGCCACGGCGTGCTCCCCCAGACGAACCCAGATATCCTGCAACAAGTAGTCGAGCTGGTTCACGCCGAAGGCCAGGTCGCCGAACTTCCCAGAGCTCAGCCGGCGAGACCGCACCCATGACCACCCCCCACGTCGTAGTAGTCGGTGCCGGAATCTCGGGGCTCACCGCCGCCTACCGACTCAGCACCGCCGATGCTCCCTGCCGGGTGTCGCTCGTTGAAGCCTCAAACCGTCTCGGCGGCAAGATCGCCACCACGCCGTTTGGTGGAGTCATGATCGACGAAGGCGCGGACGCGTTCTTAGCTCGAGTTCCCGACGCAATCGATCTCTGCCGCGACCTCGGCATCGACACCAACTTCATCAGCCCATCATCGAAGGGGGCCTACGTGGTCAGCCGGGGAAAGCTGCGACGCCTCCCCGATGGGCTCATGCTTGGGGTACCCACGCAGCTTCGCCAAGTTGTCACATCGGGAATCGTGTCGCCGTTGGGATTGCTCAGAGCCGGCCTCGACCTTGTCAAACCCAACAACTGGGACGGCGAAGACGAATCAGTTGGCGACCTTATAACTCGGCGGATGGGCAGCGAGGTAGCCGAACGACTCGTCGACCCACTAGTTGGCAGCATCAGCGCATCGGACACCTTCAACCTCAGCGCCCAACTGGCAACACCACAGATCGCCGAAGTAGCACGCAACCACCGGAGCCTGATCCGCGGTTTACGGCAGCTACAGAAAGAACGCGAAGCAACGAATCTGCCGCTGTTCTACGGTTTCAGAGGTGGAATGAGCGTGCTCGTCGACCGCCTCGCCGCCGAGTTGACCGCCGTAGACATCCGTACCAATTCCGAGGTGAACGCTATCGAAGTCCGGCCAGGCGGCGGCTACCGACTCGCTACGCCGTCGGGTTCGATCGACGCCGACGCGGTGGTCATCGCCGCTCCGGCCCGAATTGCAGCTCCCCTGGTGGCTCCGTACGCCGCAGGTGCGAGCCAGATTCTTGCCGACGTCGAGTACGCATCGGTTTCATTGGTCACCATGGCATTCAGGTCAAGCGACATCGGCAACGATCTCGACGGATCAGGGCTGCTCGTCGCACCCGATGAAGACATGTTGATGACCGCAGCCTCCTTTGGCCATCGCAAGTGGCCTCACTGGACCGGAGACAACGACGATCGAATCGTCATGCGAGTATCGGCTGGACGATTCGGCGACGACCGGGCGATGCACCTCGACGACGACGAACTAGTCGAATCATTAGCCAACGAACTCGCCGGATTGCTCGACATCGAAGGCCCCGTTCTCGAATGGCGCGTGTCTCGATGGCCATTGTCGTTCCCTCAATACCGACCAGGACACAGCGACCGCATCGCTCTTGCAGAGTCTGAGCTGGTAGCCACTCTGCCAGGCATCGAGCTAACCGGATCCAGCTATCGAGGCGTTGGGATACCGGCCTGCATAAGGCAGGGAAATGAAGCTGCGGCCCGAATCGTCGAACGCTTCGCCTCGGCATGAACCGAGCCGCACTGCGGTCAGCGGGCCTTCTAGGTTCTGGCATGTTGTCGGCGCTGGCTTTGGGTCCGTGGGGGTTTTGGCCGCTGGCCATAGCCGGGTTGGCCTGGCTCTATCAGGCGATGGCCGATCTCGACACCTGGCGGAGACGGTTGCTAACAGCCTGGTTGTTCTTGTTCGGATATCACCTGGTTGGGCTGGTCTGGATGATCGACCTGACCCCGCCCGGGTACCTGATCTCGGTGCCCATCATGTCCCTGATCGTCGCAGCACCCTTTGCCGTGGTCAGTCGGTCTCAAGTGCTTGGCCGACGTCACTCGGGTCTGGTTCTACTACCGGCCGCCCTCGTGGTCGGCGAGGCCTGGGCGTTGGTGTTTCCGTTTGGCGGTGTGCCGATGGCCAACATGGCCTTGGGACAAGTCAACGGGCCACTGCTGCCCGTCGCCAGGGCTTTCGGCGCGCTTGGGATCATCGCCGCCCTCGGGCTGCTTAGCGCCGCTGTAGGCGAGACAGCCATCACCATCGCTTCAGGCAAGCGCAAACTCGAACGGCCGACATGGTTCGCGTTCGGAGTCGTCTTGTTAGTCGTGGCTGCCGGTTACGTGGCTCCGGCGGGCTCGGTCGTCGACACCATCACCGTCTCGACGGTGCAAGGCGGTGGCCGACTCGGCACCAACGCGGTGAACAGTGACCTTGGCAGCGTCTACGAGCGCCACCTCGAAGCAACCGCACAGGTACCCGACGGCGCGTTGGTGGTGTGGCCAGAATCGGCCGTAACTGTCAACGACGACTTCGATGGCAGTAGCGAACAGCTCGCGTTGAGCTCACTGGCCATCGAACGCAACCTCACCTTTATCGTCGGCGTGACCCAACGTAACAACGTGCCAGATCGCGATAACACCTTCGACAACTTGGCTGTGGTCATCGGACCAGACGGCGAGGTCTTCGACGAGTACTCAAAAGTGCACCTGGTGCCCTTCGGCGAGTATGTACCGCTGCGCTCGTTTGTCGATCGCTTTGCCGACCTCTCGTTGATTCCACGCGAAGCGGTGGCCGGCTCTGGTCCAGGCGCTGTCGACACACCGTTCGGACCGGTTGCGGTCGCTATTTCCTTCGAGATCTACTTTCCAGAAAGGGTCCGCAGCGGTGTCGACCAAGCCGGTGCACTGCTGGTCGTGAACCCCACTCTGGCGTCGTCGTACCGAACCACACACGTGCCAGAACAAACGTTGGCGTCAGCCCAGTTGCGCGCCGTCGAAACCGGACGCTGGGTTGTGCAATCGTCGACCACCGGATACTCAGCCATTGTCGACCCCGATGGCGATGTCATCGGCCGGACCGGTCTAATCGAACAACGGGTCGTGACCGCCCCGGTCCAGTTACGAGACGGCAAGACCTGGCCCACCCGGACCGGGAAGTTGCCAATCACGTTGCTAGCCATTGGCCTCCTCATAATGCTGAGCGCCAAGAGGCCTCGTCTACCGGCTCGGCCTCAACAGCTCAGCGAAAGCAAAGTCACCGGATCAGAAAAACCCTTCAACTGACGCCGACCAGCAGGCTCGAAGTCGAAGCTAGACCGCTCAGCTACCTCGGTGGTCACCAGGATTTCCGAAGGAATGGCGAGGGCGCCAATTCGAGACGCCAGGTTGACAATCGGACCGTAGAAGTCGCCGCCACGAGTCACCAATGAGCCATACGCGAGGCCGCCGCGAGGTGTAACCGTGGTGTCTTTGAACTCCTTTACCAACTCGGTTGCGACCACACAAGCTGCGTGAGCATCAGCGGCCACAAACATCACCTCGTCACCAATCAGTTTCACAACTCGACCGCCGTTGTCAGCCACTAGGTCATACGCGGTGTCCTCAAAGCGTCTGACCAACAGACCAAGTTCTTTTGCCGTCGCTTCGTCGCTGTACGCGGTAAACCCAACAAGATCTACGAACCCGACCGCTAGGCGCGACAACAGAGCGTCGTCGGTGGGATCTCGCGAAACTCTGCTGCGCTCGATCGCGTCGTCGAGGTGCATTCTCAGAAGCGGACCCAAACAATCGGTCACCCGCTCAAATTCAGCTGCCACTCTCAGATTCTCCCGAACAACATCGAAGTCGTTGCCACCCGAGGATCGCAACGGCCCCTCGACATCAATCAAGAACAGCGAGACGGCTGCTTCGGCAATACGACCAAGCGACGAGCCGAGGACCCTGGTGAAGTGATCGGCCTCCTCGTCGGTGAACATCATCTTCGAACGCCCGAGACTAACTAGAGCCTCGATCATGTCCTTCGAGAGCGTCGGGTCATCGAGCGGGCGCTTAACCAGGCCAACAGTTCGTCGGATTGCGTCGAGTTCTTCGACCTCGATGCCCACATCTCTGGCAGCGTCGATGAAACTGAACTCGGCCTTGGGACTGAGAACCGTGTGACCGATCAGGTCGAGGAGGTGTTCGTGACTCAAGGACTCCACGATCTCCGACGGTGTCCAACCCATACCCTCAATCAGGGTGATGATCCCCCTGACTTCGGCTGCCGCCGCTTCATCGGGTCGGTATAGCCCAGCCGCTTCATAGCCATCAAGGTCGATCACGGCACAAGCCAACCAGAGTACGGGCGACCCGTCTACTTGCAGGGGTCCGACGTCGCCTTGTTTTCCACCTCCACCAGAAGCGTCACCGGCCCATCGTTCACGATGCTGACGATCATCTCGGCTTGAAATCGACCAGTCGAAACAGCGAGCCCTAGCTCGGTCAACCGGTCGACGACTGCTTGCACTAGCGGCTCTGCTACAGAGGCCGGAGCCGCTGCGCTCCACCCCGGCCTTCGACCTTTGCGCGTGTCGCCGTAAAGGGTGAACTGACTGACCACAAGCACCTCGCCTCCGACATCGAGAACCGAGCAGTTCATGACACCGCTTTCGTCGTCGAACGACCGCATGTTCGCGATCTTTTCAGCCAGCTTTGCCGCCTCGGCGTGAGTGTCGGTATGGGTAACACCGACCAGCGCACACCATCCAGGGCCGACCTGGCCAACAACCTCGTCACCGACCTCGACCTGAGCCTTTCGCACCCGTTGCAGAACTGCTCGCATCACCCAAACCGTACCCTGTGGCTCGCGGGGCGTGGCCAGATCTTGGAGCGTAACTAAACCGCCGGTAACATGGCTTCGCCCAACGGTCGCCCTGGCCCACCGGGACGCAACAGCAACGCAGCTGTCGACATCTAACCCGGAGGCAAGCGACTATGGCAGATCACAAGCCGTTACGCATTGCTCTGTTGACGTATCGAGGCCATCCATACACCGGTGGCCAAGGCGTCTACGTTCGTCACTT
>JAADHX010000120.1 GCA_013151655.1 Actinomycetota bacterium | reverse complement strand
GAGTTCAGAGGCGGCGGCGCCGACGCCAACCCATACCTACTCATCGCTGCGCTATTGGCCGCAGGCGCCGACGGCCTCGAACGTCAACTCGACCCAGGAGCCCAAGCCGAAGGCGACCAATACGAGAACCCCGGCAACCACCCGGCGCTGCCAGTCACCTTCGCCGAAGGCATCGCCGCCTTTGCCGACAGCTCACTTGGCGATGCGTTAGGCGCAGACTTCAAGACCAACTTCCTGGCCTTGACCCGCAACGAACTGGGCCTATACGAAGAAAACGCTGGCGACGACCCCGACGCCGTCTCGCCATGGGAATTCGACCGCTACATCGAGTTCAGCTAGCTCAACCCTGCGCTCATAAACGGACCGCGCAGATTCAACCCTGCACTCGTAAACGGACCGCGCAGATTCAACCCTGCACTCGTAAACGGACCGCGCAGCTACTGGGCGGCAACTACCAGGAGCAGGTCGCCACCATCTACCGAAGCGACATTGGCGACGGCCAGCCGCTTGACTACCCCCGAAACTGGCGCGGAGATCGCCGATTCCATCTTCATGGCTTCGATGGCCGCGACCTGATCACCGGCCGCCACCTCGTCGCCGACCGCTACTCGCAGAGAGACCACACCGTTGAACGGTGCCGCAACATGCCCAACAGCATCTGGGTCGGCCTTCTCGGCACTGACCACTCCAGACTCGATCGAATCGTCGCGCACCAACAGCGGCCGGATCTGACCGTTGAGCCTGAACAGCACCGTTCGCAGGCCTCGACTGTCGGGGTCGCCGATGGCTTCTAGGCCGACGAGCAATCGTACTCCTCGTTCCAAATCGACAGGTTCATCGTCGGCCCCAGGCTCAAGCCCATACCAGAACAGCCGCGTCGGCAGCACCGACACATCACCGTAGGTCTCGCTGTGTTGATCGAACGCGGCGGCTGGCGTCGGCAGTAGCAGGTGATTGAGGGCCGACCGCCGATCGGTGTCGAGCCTGCCCAGCTGCTCGGCCGACAACAAAGGAGGCGTAGCCCTCGGCCTGCGCCCCGCTAGGGCCAGGGTGCGGAACGGTTCTGGGAATCCCGCCGTCGGCGTGCCAAGTTCGCCGTGCAAGAACCCGATAACGCTGTCTGGCAGGTCGATCGAGGAGGGATCGTCGCGAAGCTGCTCGATTGAGGTACCGGTACCAATCAGGTGCAACGCGAGGTCGCCAACAACCTTTGAGCTCGGGGTGACCTTGATGAGGTTGCCGAGAAGGTCATCGCATTCGGCGTACACCAACTCAATCTGCTCGAACCGGTCGCCAAGCCCAAGGGCGATGGCCTGTTGCCGCAAGTTCGACAGCTGGCCCCCAGGAATCTGGTGGCGATAGACCGAACCCGTTGGTGCCGCTAGCCCAGCCTCGAACGGCCCATAGAGCGTTCGAACCGACTCCCAGTACGGCTCGATGTCGGCCAAGGCAGCCAACGACAGGCCGGTCGTGCGCTGGCTGTGGTCAGTAGCGGCCACTATCGCCGACAAAGATGGCTGGCTCGTCATGCCAGACAGTGGTGCCGATGCGCCATCAACGGCATCCACGCCAGCATTGATAGCGGCAAGATAAGTCGCTAGCTGCCCGCCGGCCGTGTCGTGAGTATGGAGATGGACAGGAGTGTCGAAGCGTTCGCGGAGCGCCGTAACCAGAGTTCGCGCCGCGGGGGCCCGAAGGAGCCCGGCCATGTCTTTGACACACAGAATGTGGACGCCAGCATCGACCAACTGCTGGGCAATTCCTAGGTAGTAGTCGAGTGTGTAGACCGACTCGGCTGGGTCCGACAGGTCGGCCGTGTAGCAGATTGTGCCCTCAGCGACGGCACCGGCCCGCAGCGTGGCCTCGATAGCGGGCCGCATTTGTTCGATTTCGTTGAACGCATCGAAGATTCGGAAGATGTCGATGCCAGTGGCCGCGGCCTCTTCGACGAATGCTGCCACCACCGAGTCTGGGTACGCCGTGTAGCCAAGTACGTTGCGGCCCCGAAGCAACATCTGCAAACACAAGTTGGGAGCGGCCTCGCGTATGAGGGCCAATCGATCCCACGGATCTTCGTGCAGGAATCTCAACGCAACGTCATATGTTGCGCCACCCCAGCACTCGAGGCTCAGCAAGTTCGGAAGCAACCTTGAAGCAGCTCTGGCGCCGTGCTGTAGGTCGGTGGTTCTGACCCGGGTGGCAAGAATCGATTGGTGGGCATCGCGAAGTGTGGTGTCGGTAACGTGAACCGCGCTATCGCTGCGAAGCCACGCTGCGAACTTTGCTGGTCCAAGTTGGTCGAGGCGTTGTTTTGAACCTGGCGAAGCTTCGTTGTCGAGCGTCGGAAGCTTCGTTGTCGGATCGGTCGCCGTTGGGCTTTGCCCGTGAGGGCGATTAACCGTTACATCGCCCAGATACGACAGCAGCCTCGTTGCCCGATCCGATCCCGCCGACGCCTGGAGCAGCTCGGGGTGACGGTCAATAAACGAAGTTGTGACACCACCGGCAACAAACTCGTCGTTCTGAAGCACCGCCTGCACAAAGGCGATGTTGGTGTTGACCCCGCGAACCCTGAACTCCGACAACGCTCGTAGCGCCCGCCGCGACGCCTGTTCGAAGGTTGCGCCGCGACAAGTGAGCTTCACAAGAAGGGAGTCGAAGTATGGCGAGATGTCGGCACCCAAGTAACCCACACCGCCGTCTAGGCGAATGCCTGCGCCGCCCGGTGTTCGATAGGCCACGATCCGGCCAGAATCGGGACGAAAGTCGTTCGCTGGATCCTCAGTGGTAACTCTGCATTGCAGAGCTGTGCCGCGCTGCGTGATTCGATCTTGAATCAACCCCAAGTCTGCGAGGGTTTCGCCGCCAGCGATGCGAAGCTGTGATTGAACCAGATCGACGTCGGTTGTTTCTTCGGTAACGGTGTGCTCGACCTGAATGCGGGGGTTCATCTCGATAAACACGTAGTGACCACCAGGGTCGAGGAGGAACTCGACCGTTCCGGCGTTTTCGTAGTCGAGCGCCCGCGCGTACGCCACGGCGTCAGCACACATCGCGTCGCGGATCTCGGGGTCGAGGCCAGGTGCCGGTGCAATCTCGATCACCTTCTGATGACGCCGCTGGATCGAGCAGTCGCGCTCGAACAGATGGACAACCGCGCCGACGGCGTCGCCAAGTACCTGCACTTCGATGTGGCGAGGGTCGGTGACGGCCCGTTCCAGAAACACGGTGGGGTCGCCAAACGCACTTTCGGCCTCGCGGACAGCTGAGCCGTAGGCCTCGACTAGTCGAGCTGGTTCGCTCACGAGTCGCAACCCTCGACCACCACCACCAGAAGCAGCCTTGACGAATAGCGGAAAACCGAGGTCCGCCGCAGCTGCCTTAAGCGCCGCGACCGATTCGATTGCGCCTGACTGATCGAGCACCGGTAGTCCTGCGTCGGCTGCACTTTGCCTGGCTCGCATCTTGTTGCCAGCCAGAGTTAGCACCGACGAGCTTGGCCCGACGAACACCAACCCGGCTCGCTCGCAAGCCTCAGCCAAGTCGGGGCTTTCGGACATGAACCCATAACCAGGGTAGATAGCGTCTGCGCCTGCCTCAACCGCGGTGCGAACAATCAGCTCCGGATCGAGGTAAGCCCGCAAGGGATGGCCGACCTCGCCGATCTGATACGACTCATCGGCCTTTTGACGATGCAACGATCGTTGGTCCTCGTACGTGTAGACCGCGACCGTTTCGATGTCGAGCTCCGTGGCGGCCCGGAACGCTCGGACGGCAATTTCGCCGCGGTTAGCAACCAGTAGTTTCGAGACGCTCACTTCGGTGCCGTTCCTGTCGAGCCGATGTAGACAACGTAGTCGCAAGCGTGCGACCTGGCCTCTAACCATGTTCCTCAGTTCGGCGACTTGACAGCCGATGGGATCGCGTGTCTGGACTAGCACTTCGCAAACAGCGCCGGCTCATGCCGTGGGTGGTCCTTTCGATTGGTATTCTGATCACCACCGCGACAGTGTCGTGGCGACACCAAGCCGTTACCGCGGATGGCAATGCCGCGGTCGATTCGGCCGACGCCCACTTCCGGGGGGTGCTCCTGGACCACGAGCGCCAGATAGCCGACACGCAGCGAGAAATCGAGATTGTGCTCCTAGGAGCCACGACGTACGGCGACCAAGCCCTCGATCTCTCGGTGCCATCAATCTCCAAACAGCTCGAACGACTGGATTCCTCAACACTCCCAGGCATCCGCGGTTACGTCCTATGGAGAGGCGAATCCACAGTCGTGGTTTCAGAGGTCGACAATGGCCTCGACTTCGCGCTGCTCGCCGAATTGGATGACTTAGCGGCTGAGGCCGCGGTAGCCGTTGACACCTTCTGGATGAGCCGACTTTCGCCAGACGCCGGCAGCGCCATCGTTGTAGGCATCGCTATCAAGTCTGATCAGTCTCTTCTGGCGGTGTTCGACAACGATCAGTTCATTTTCGGTGACACACCCAGCGTTCACGGAGTGACGGTCGACTTCGCTGAGACATCGGTTGGCGACCAAGCGGGTCAGGGACCGGGCCAGGACAGCCACGAGCATGGCGGTGACGAAGTCAGGCACGATCATGGCGCCGACGGCGGCTTCTTCACTAGCTCCGAAGTCGATCTGTTTGGGCGCGAGTGGATGCTCGACATTTCGTCGACGCGTGGTTTCATCGAGACCACCGCTAGTCGCGAGGTGCCCGTCCTGATTCTGTTCGGCGTCGCCATAAGCGTCATCCTCTATGCACTGGTCAGAAGGCTCTCGCAATCGCGAACCCAAGCCGAGGAAGAGCTCGAGGTAAACACCGAGCGATTCGACGCCGGATTCGAGAACTCGCCGATTGGAGTTGTCGAAGTAGATGTACGCGGCAAGTTGGTAAAGGTCAACGAGTCGGCCGTTGTACTACTTGGAACGCCCTACGCCGATCTTCTCGGCAGCGATCTGGTCGACCACGTTTCCGAACAAGGCCGACCTGCGGCCGAACATCACCTCATCGGTGCCCGCGATTCGAGAACTAGTAGTCAGTTGGAAGTGCAGTTCGATTCCGGAGACCGGCCGGTATGGGCCCAACTGACCACATCGAACGTCAACTCCGTGGCTGGTGAGAGGCACACCCTTGTCCAGATGGTGGATGTCACAGAACGACGTAGCGCCCGCGAGGAACTTGAGCGACGGGCCCTTCACGATGAGCTCACCGGGCTTCCAAATCGGGCCTTGTTAGCGGATCGGCTTCATCATGCGTTGGCCAGGAGCCACCGCAACGGACTTCATACCGCCGTGATCTTCATTGATCTCGACAACTTCAAACGAGTGAACGACAGCGCTGGACATCAGGCTGGCGATCACCTGCTCAAGGAAACAGCGCGCCGCCTCCAAGACTGTTCGCGGCTATCCGACACCGTGGCGCGATTCGGTGGAGACGAATTCGTGGTGCTGTGCGAAGATCTTGACTCTCCCAGTGAGGCCCAGCACCTGGCCGAGCGAATTCGGGTTGCCCTCGCGATTTCGGTGAACCTTGATGGCAGGCTAATAAGAACAGCCGCATCGATCGGTGTTGCGGTGGCGTGCGATGGCGACGGAGATGCACTGTTGCGCGACGCTGATCTGGCGATGTATCAGGCCAAGGATGCGGGCCGCGATTGCATAGTGCTGTTTGAACGGGAGATGCGCATCTCTCTACTCGAACGAATCGACCTCGAAAGCGAACTACGAAACGCTATCGATTCTGGTCAGCTTCGGGTCTTCTATCAACCGCTGTGCGAATTGCCGAGCGCCCGCACGACGGGATTCGAGGCCCTAGTCAGATGGGAGCACCCTAATCGAGGGCTTCTGGCACCAGATACCTTCTTGCCAATCGCTGACGCCCTCGGCCTGACACCTCGCATCGACAATTGGGTACTTGTGCACGCCACGGCACAACTCCAGCAGTGGACCGACGAGATGCCCGAGGCATCTGGCTGGACTATCTCAGTCAACGCCTCGGCACCCAACTTTTCAGACCCGACTTACACCGCAACGGTCAATGAGGCCTTGGCCCAGACTGGTCTCGAACACAGCCGCCTAACGATCGAGGTGACAGAACATGCAGTTCTTGAGAATCCGGCCATCGCTAAGGGAATAATCGGAGAACTCCGGGCTCTGGGGATCAAGGTGGCCATCGACGACTTCGGCACCGGTTACTCATCTTTCTCCCAACTTGCTTCACTAGCGTTCGACGTGCTCAAGATCGACCGTTCGCTCGTACGACGCCTCGACAGCGAGACAGGTCGAGAGGTGTTCAGAATCGTCATCCAGATGGCTCAAGCCCTTGGGTTAAAGACCGTGGCCGAGGGAATAGAGAGTAAGGCTGAGTTCGACTTCGTCCGCGATGCTGGCGCCGATGTCGCGCAGGGCTTCCTCCTAGGGTCGCCAACACCAGCGGAGCTCGTACTTGGCACTTGCTTAGACTCGATGATCGTTTAACCCTCACCTAGGCTCACCCAATGGCGCCACCACTAGAAACGTTCGAGTCATCAGCGGACCCTGAACACGTAATCGCAGCCTTCGAGCGCGACGGCGGTGTCATTGCCAAGGACTTCTTACCACCGAGCGTCATCGACACCCTCGTTGAGGACATGACTCCCCACATCGATGCTGTTGATTGGCTCAATACAGGCGACTTCGACGAGCTCGGAGCAGAGTTCTTCGGACGCAAGACCAAACGCCTGCATGGTCTCCCAGGTCTATCTCCGGCGACTTCAGACGTCGCCTTGCATCCGCTCTTTCACGCCATAAGCGACGCGACCCAATCGCCACATTGTCATGGCGTGAAGATCAGCACCACTGAACTGATGGTTCTTGGCCATGGCCAACAAGCCCAGGTGCTTCATCGAGATGGCGACTCGTGGGGTCACTTCCCAACACCGAGGCCCGAGATTTTGGTGAGCGTAAACGTTGCCCTAACCGACTTCACCCAAAACAACGGCGCAACTGTCGTAGCGCCCGGTAGCCACAAATGGGCGCCTGGTCGAGAGGCCGAAGCAAACGAGTGCACTAAGGCCCTCATGCCCCGCGGTAGCGCGCTTCTCTACAGCGGCAACGTCATACACGGTGGGGGCGCCAACAACACCGACGACATCCGCATCGGGTTCTACTGCGGCCTGTTGTTGAGTTGGCTGCGGCCAATTGAGAACCAGCTGATCACCACCGGCGTCGCCGCCCTACAGGCGCTGCCTAAAAGGATGCAGGAGCTTTGCGGATACTCCGAAGCCGGCTGGGACGTCTACCCGTAGGACAACCTCGCTCGCGCTCAGCGCGGATAGATCGGGTGGGCCTGAGTGATTGTGCTTACAGCTTGACGTACAAATCCTTGGACCCGAGCTAACTCGATTTGGTCGCCACGGGCCAAGGCGTGAAGTATGTCGGTGATGTAGCCACCAACGGCTGAGAACTCTGAGGTGTCGAGGCCGCGTGCTGTTCCGGCCGAGGTTCCGAAACGGATCCCAGACGTCACTTGGGGCGGCTGAGGGTCGTTCGGCACGCCGTTCTTGTTGGCCGTCAACCCCGCGACTTCGAGGGCATCGGATGCAGCAGCGCCCGTGATGCCGATGGCCCGAAGGTCGATCACCACCAGCGGCGTGTCGGTCCCCCCGGTCAGCACATCGACTCCACCGTCGATGAGTGATGTTGCCAAGGACCTCGCGTTGTCCAGCACAGCGCCTCCGTATACGGCGAAGTCGGGTTGCATCGCCTCATGAAGACAGACAGCCTTCGCGGCTACGGCGTTCAGGATCACCGATCCTTGGACCCCAGGAAACACCGCCGAGTTCAGTCGTCTAGCGATGTCTGACCGTTTGGAGACGATGATGCCTCCTCGTACGCCTCTGAGGTTCTTATATGTGGTTGTAGTAACCACATCGGCCACCGGAACTGGGTTGGGGTGCACGCCTGCTGCCACTAGGCCAGCCCAATGGGCCATGTCGACCAACAAAATGGCCCCGACCTCATCGGCCACCAACCGAAACACATCGAAGTCGATGCCCCGCGGATAGGCCGACCCACCCGCGATGATCAGTTTGGGTTGATGTTCGATGGCCATCTCTCGAAGCTGGGCGTAGTCAAGAAAACCCTGATCGTCGACGCCGTAGCTGACCACGTTCATCCACTTGCCCGAAATGTTTGGGCCAGCCCCGTGGCTCAGGTGCCCACCCGCCCCAAGATCCATCGACAAGACCGTGTCGCCTGGTTTCAGGAACGCCAGAAAGACGGCGAGGTTTGCCTGAGAC
>JAADHX010000121.1 GCA_013151655.1 Actinomycetota bacterium | reverse complement strand
GCCAGAGCCAGACGTTTCGGTTGTCGAAGTTGTCGCCGAACCTGTTGAGGTGTCGCCCGCGGGGGTCGCATCTGCGGTAGCTGCATCTGCTGGGCTTGTGGCACTGATGCCGCCGAGGGTTCGACCAAACGTCAAAGCGCCATCGGCGAGGTTCGAGAAATCGGCCCGGTCGAGGGCTTCGTTGATGGCATTGGCTGAGTGCGCGGGACTCGATGCGAACACCGACTGCGGGGTAATCATCAACACCGTGGCGCTGGTGAGATCGCGAAGATCGTCCACCACCGCTTCAGGGTTGTTCGGTTCGGTGCCGAGCGATGCGATTCTGAGATCGAACCCTTCGGAATTCAGCTGCGAAACCACTGCCTCGAAATCGACAACCGAACCATCGGCACCGTCGCCAACAAATACTCCGTTGTTGTTGAGGTTGGCGGCGATCGAATCGGCAGATTGTGCCCAGACGGCCTGGGTCCCGATGAGGTTGAGACCGAGCAAAACTATGGTTGCTACGGCGAGCCCGCCGCGGCGAGTGAGCGATGGCATCATGGCGAGGACGATACTCCGGCCACGAGCATGCTGTTTCGTCTCCGGCGAGCAGCAAGCCTCGGAAACCGTCAGTTCTCGATCGAGCGCCGTGGTCTGGCCCCAACAGCGACGACGCCGTTCGACTCCAACTTCTCGACTTCGATGGCATCGATGCCAACTTCGGCTAACAGTTCGGTCGTGTGCTCGCCTGTTTCGGGCGCTCGGCCCTTCGGCGAAACATCGGCGCCAGCGATCTTGAGTGGCACCGCCACCGTCCTGAACGCGCCGTATGGATGTTCGGTCAATGGGAAGCGATCGGTGGCGACGGCTTGGGGGTCGGAGGCGACCTCAAGATAGGTCTGGATCGGACCCCAGATGAAGCCCTCTTCGTCGAAGATGGCGCCCCAGGCCGCTAGGTCGCGATGGGACAATGCCTCGTCGATCGCGACCACCAGGTCTGCCATATTTCCGAAGCGGTCCCTGACCGTGGCGAACCGGGGGTCCTCGATCCACTCCGAACGCCCGACCGTGTTGGCAAACCGTGGCCACCAATGCTCCTCAGGCATATTGAGGACCACCCACCGATCGTCGCCGCACGGAAAGCGGTTCGTTAGAGCTCCGATCGACTGGGAACGATCGCGATTTGTGGGTTGACGACCGTCGGCCAGGACCGATGCCATCTCGCTGGCCTGGGTCCAGATGGCGGTCGCGAACAGGTTCACGTCGACTACCTGAGTCTCACCTGTCTGCTCGGCGAGCCGGAGGGCAGCTAACACGGCGGTGGTCATAGCCAACCCGGCCGCGTGGTCGCCCTGACCGACGGGCGCTCTGGGTGGAGCACCGTCGCCCTCGCGCATGTTGTCATAAGCACCGGACCGCCCGAAGAAGGCCGTTACGTCGTAACCAGGTCGCCAGGCCTCGGGGCCGTCGACGCCGTAGCCGGTCATGGTGGCATGAACAATTCCAGGTCGGAGCGCGGCTATGGAGGCCGGGTCGAGGCCGAATCGCTCCTGGCGCTGGGGCAACAAGTTGACAATCAGCACGTTGGCCGTCGCGATCAACTTCTTGGCGACTTCACTGCCAGCATCGGACCCAAGGTCGAGCGCCACTGATCGTTTGCCTCTGTTGGACACTTGAAACGGATGATCGATGCGATCAGGGCCAGCTTGTCTTGCCGGTCGAAGTAGGCCGCGCATGGCGTCGCCGCTAATGGGCTCGATCTTTACAACGTCGGCACCCATATCGGCCAAGACGGCTCCAGCGCTTGGGGCCGCTACCCAGCTGGCAATTTCGACCACCCGAACGCCGGCTAGAGGTCCGATTGAGGCACCAGTGGCTGATCCGCCTGGCGAGTTTGCGCCTGAGTTGTTGGTCATGTTCGTCACACTTTGGGTGGTCTGCGTTGGGTCGAACGAGTCAACTCGCTCTACTGTCAACGTCCATGGAATTGAAGGACAAGGTAGTTGTTGTTACCGGAGGCGCTAGCGGGATTGGCCAGGGGCTAGTCGAACGCTTTCATACCGAAGGTGCGCGCCACATCGTTGTAGCCGACCTCGACGAGGTAGGTGCGACTCGAGTCGCCGAGTCCGTTGGCGGCACCGGTGTCGGGCTTGACGTAACCGATGAAGCCGCATTGGCGGCGATGGTTGAACGAACTATCGAGACTCACGGCCCGATCGATCTGTTCGTGTCGAACGCTGGGTACGTCACCGTCGGTGGTGTTGAGATCGACAACTCCGAACTAACAAACATGTTCGACGTACATGTCATGGCGCATCTGTATGCGGCCAGGGTGGTGCTGCCCTCGATGATTGCCCGCGGCGAGGGGTACCTGCTCAACACGGCCTCGGCCGCTGGTCTGCTCACGCAGATCGGCAGCCTCTCGTACGCCGTTACGAAACACGCCGCTGTGGCGCTTGCTGAGTGGCTGGCCGTAACCCACGGGTCACAGGGCATCAAGGTTTCGGTGCTGTGCCCGCAAGCGGTCGAGAGCAACATCACCCAAAACAGCCCGTCGAAGGGTCGGCTCGGAGGAGGCGGCGCTGGAGTTGCTGCTGCCGACGGTGTTCTGACCGCGGCGCAACTAGCCGACACTGTCATCGAGACCTTGGCCGCCGAGCGCTTTCATGTCTTGCCCCACGACGAGGTGTCGATCTACGTCGAACGCAAGGCCGCCGATGTCGACCGGTGGATCAAAGGGATGCAGCGTTTCCAGGAACGCCTTTACCTAGACAACCCAACGCCGGGCGAATGGTTGCTCGAATCATGACCACGCCCGCAGACCTGCCGATGGACGACGACTTATTCATCGACGGTGAGGCTCGACCCCTTCCCAAACCAAAAGGAGACCTGATTCATCGGCGCATGTACGACGTGCAGGTCTATCGCGAAGCCCTAAACCGCATGCGTCTCCGTGGCACCGTGACCGACCGCAAACCGGCCGGAACCTACTTCGAAGACGCCTCCGGACCGCTCACTATTCATCACATGGTTGTCGACCTGGTTGTTGACTTTCCAACTATGGAGATCGTCGAGGCCGAGGTTCTTCTCGAAACGTTGCCCCATGCCGGTTGTAGAACCATCGAACCGCATTACAACCAGCTCGTTGGCATGTCCATTGCAAGGGGCTTCTCGAAGAGGGTTAGGGAGCTATTCGGCGGGCCGCGCGGCTGCACCCACACCACCGCATTGCTGCTGGCAATGGCTCCGGCCGCGATTCAGGCCACATGGTCAATGCGCAAGCTGAGCGAAACCTCCGAACAAGTTGCACCACCTTTGCCCGTGAAGCCGACCCCCGAACAACTTCGCCACCACTTCGCGTTCAACATCAACACCTGTCACATCTGGGCGGAGGACGGCGTGAACATCACGGCCGTCACCAACGGCGAACCACTCGATCCACCGCTGTGGGCTAGTAGGCGGCTTGAGAAACTTGGCCGCGATCCATCGGAATGGGGTTCATGACATCGATTGCGCGCGTTGTCCGACGCGACTTGTTGTGTTGTCGGGCGTCTATAGGTAGACAGGGCGGTCCAGCATCGGCGCAGTCGAGAGCTCGAACACCTCCTACACCAGACACCGAAACACGGAGATAACACGACACGATGTCAGATCTACTGAATCAATTGATGGGCCAACTAGGCGGAGACCGCCTCGGCCAGGTAGCCGGTGCCATTGGCGCCGACAGCGGAACCACTCAGAAGGCGATTAGCAGTGCTTTGCCTGCGCTACTTGGTGCACTGTCCAACAACGCCTCCAAGCCTGAGGGGGCCGCCGCGCTCCGCACCGCCCTCGACGATCACGATGGTTCGGTACTAGACGACCCGAGCGACCTTCTGACCGGCGGTGGATCCGGCGATGGCATTCTCAACCACGTTCTTGGTGCCAAACGTTCGGGTGTCGAGCAGGCCGTGTCCGACAGCAGCGGACTCGACATTGGCTCAGTTACAAAGTTGTTGCCGATGTTGGCCCCGATGCTCATGGGTGCGCTCGGCAAGAAATCGAAAGACGGCGGTATGGACGCGGGAGCGCTCGCTGGTTTCCTAGGCGGAGAACGGGCATCGGCGGAGAGTTCAAGCCCAGGCCTCGGCGGGTTAGCCAAGATGATCGACCGCGACGGCGATGGCGACTTCATGGATGACGTCAAAGAGATGGCCGGCGGGCTTACTGGCGGCAACTCCGCTGGCGGGAAGGGCGGCCTAGGCGGGCTGCTCTCGAAAATCTTCAAGCGCTAAGACGCGTACCCCTACGTTTGACCTCTTCGGTCGTCTCGATGGCATCCACGGTTGTTACTTCAGATGCGGTAACCACCGGGCTGCCTCCAACCCAGACATCGGTGACATGCTGGCGTTTCGCGTTCCACACAACCCGTTGAACGACGTCGGCGTCGGTCACGATTGGCTGAAACGATCGGTGGTCGAGATCGATCCTGATGATGTCGGCCCAAGAACCCGGAGCAAGAGTTCCTGTATTGAGACCGAGAGCGGTTGCCCCTCGCGACGTTGCCATTAGCAGCGACGTTGGGGCATCGAGCACGCTTGGATCTTCAGAAGAGACTCTGGCCAAGAGTGGCGTTAGTTGAAGCTCGTCCCAGAGTTCGAGGTCATCGTTGGAGGCGACCCCATCGGTTCCGAGCCCGACGTTGACTCCAGCCGCGTGCATCGCCACTATTGGTGCGATTCCGGAGCCGAGCTTCATGTTGCTCTTGGGGCAGTGAGCAACGCTGACATTCCTGGTTGCAAATACTGCGATGTCTGACGGCGATAGCCAGACGCTGTGGGCGGCCAAAACGTTGCCATCGAGAACACCATGGTCGTCCAGAATCGAAACCGTGGACGACCCGTAGCTGGCTTCGAGGGCTGCACCCTCGGTTTCGGTCTCAGCAATATGGATGTGCAGCAGGGTGTCGAGATCTCGGGCCAACGCGGCGAGCGCAGCGACAGCTTCAATCGGTACGTCGTACGGTGAGTGGGGTGCCACGCCCACGGTGACGAGGCTCTCGATGTCGTGGTGTTCGGTGTGGAGTCGTTTGATGTCGGCAATACGCCCGCCAGGCTCGTGCAACGACGAAAGGTGAACGGCGCCAACTACCCCAGGCGTGCAGACGATTCGCCCGCCAGTAGATCGGACGGCTTCGATTATCTCATCGTCGGCGAAGTACATTTCGCACGACGTCGTCACGCCAGCTTCGAGCATCTCGATTGACGCCATACGCATGCCCCACTCGACGTCGCCTGGCTGGAGCTTCGCCTCACGGGGCCAGATGGCCTCTCCGAGCCACCGGTCGAGCGCCAGACCGTCGCCAACCCCGCGCAGGAGGGTCATAGGGCCGTGGCTGTGGGTGTTGACGAGCCCCGGCATGAGCAGGCCACCTACATCGGCAGCCACCGTGTCGTTGGCTGGCCGGTGATCGCTCACATGAGTGATACGTCCTGAGTTGCTAATGCCGACTTCGGCGTTGCGGCGAACGGCGACTGTGTCGTCGACACACGTGATGAGGGCGTCGCAGCGCAACACTCGAACGGGGCTTGACATGCACCCATGCTCTCACCGAACTACCAACGATGCGACGCAGGGCTACTTACTCCGTGTATGTGCCCTGGCGGATGTCGCGAAGTTTACGTCGACGGGCCTTGAACTTCGTGGCCTTGGCTTCGTGAGCTGCGGCCCGCTTGGTGTACTCGCGCGCCTTCTTCTTGCGGCCCTGTTCGGCCCGTCGCACTGCGATTGCTTGATCGTCGGCCGACTTGCGCATCTGACGCTTGGCGCGACGACGCAACCTCTGCATTCGGATCCGCAGTTCGGCATCAGCTGCGGTTGCGGCCGAAGCGGTGCTTGCGGCTAGATATGCGACCTCGACATCGTCAAGATCGGCTAACACGAGTTCGTCGCCGTCTAGTTCGTCGCCGTCGAGTTCGTCAGCGTCTAGTTCGACGGGGGTGGTGAGCGTGGCCACCTCGAAAGTTTGCTCATTGCCGTTGGTTTCGCCCGCATCCGACGGAACAGCCTCAGGTTCGGCGCTAGCAGACGTTGCGTCGGCATCGAGTGAATCGAGAGCTGCCCTAGCATCGAGGATCCAGGTTGGAACGTTGGCGCGGCCGGTCGTTTGGTCGTGGTCAGATGATTGACCGGCCGTGGCTTCGAAGGGCGTTGAATCGGAGATGTCTGCCTCGATTTCGGGATCTGGAGTTTCGGGAACTTGGGTTTCGGAAGTGTCCGGTGTCTCTGCTGTTGAATCGGCGTTGGAGACCGCATCTATCGTTTCGGCCAACTCCTCGTTCTCCGAATCGACGCTAGACAAGGGTGTACCGAGCGAGGTCGAAGGCGCAGCGATGTCAGGAACAACCTCGGCTCGAGCCAGTGCATCGGCGAGCGACACGGCCCGGGCTGTTGCCGCGCTGTCGACCGGCTCGTCAGGAGCGTCGGCCCCGTCGGTGTCGGCAACGTCTTGGCTAGCAGCTTCGTCGGTGTTGACTGCGTGCGCAGCGGCGTCGATCGCGTCGGCACCGCTAGTTTCGACGACTACGGCGGAGTCTTTCGCCGAGTCTGGGCCAGCGGCAGCACCGAGGTCGTCGGTTGCCTCTAGTTCTGACGTGCTGTCGAACTCTGTGTCGTCTGCGTCGTCGAAGCTGCGCAGTTGGATGTCAGCAACCTCTGTCTCGGCGGCGTCTTGGCCGAGAGTCGAGACACCTTCGATCGTCGCGTCGCCTTCGTCGCTGGCGAGATTTGGCGCTGCGGCCAAAGTGAGTGCATTGGACTCGCCGTCGGTCTTGCCTGCCCCGGAGTCTCCGAGTTCGGCCTCAGCGGCCGTCGGAGCCTTATCGTCGACCATTGTGTCGGGACTCGCCTTGGCGGTTGGGGTCCACTTGATGCTGAGATCGTCGCGGCGTTTGGCTAGGTTGCGTCCTAGCCACTCGACTTCGCCCCACTTGGTCTTGGCCGTGCCGCCAGCAGTTTCCTGGGCGGCTAGAGCCACGATGGTCGCGTGATGGTTGTCGGGCACCGTGTCGGTGCGGATCGCGCCGGACCGAGCCTGAAAACCGACCCTGGTGTAGTAACGCAAAGCGGCGTGACGTTCGTCGGTTGTCCAGGTGGAGAGTCGCTTGTGAGCCCACTCGCCCAAATGGTCCTCTCGGAACATTTGCGCTGCCGTTTCGGCCTGGGTGGCACGGTGGCGAGGACGCCACGAAAAAAGAACCCAAAGAGCGATGGCGACGAGAACCAGCCCAACCAAAACGACGATCGTGACTTGTGTGGGGGTTAAGGCAGCGAGAGCGGAGTTTGGGAGCATGGAGTCTTGGTTGTTTGTTGAGATCGACGCAGGATCGTACCACAGTAGGTGGCAACGAACTTGCGAATATCACGTAACGTGACGTGTTGTTGGATTTGTTGTGGCCACGATTCGGCAACTACGAGGCATCGTCGGCAGCTACGCACGCGGCTGAATCAGTAATGGGTCGGCGGCTGCCGACGCTGGGACTATTTCGTTCCGAGTTTCCTAGAGAACAACGAATGGAGTCGTTCCCAGTGGCGCTCGGACGCAGCTTGGATGTACTGAGGGCGCTCGGCGAACGCGAAACCATGTTCGGTGCCGCTGTACCACTCGACTTCGCCCGCTGTGCCGGAGTCTTCGAGAGCGGCCTCGAAGGCCGCAATCATTTTGGGAGGTGCGTAATCGTCGGTCTCGGCACACCCGACGTACACCTCGCCAGCTACATCGGGGAGTTGTAGGTGTGGGCTGTCATCGGCCTCGGTAACCAGCGCGACTCCGTGGATCGACGCTGCGCACCGAATCCGTTCGTCCTTAGCGGCGAGGTACAACGCGAACGGGCCGCTCATGCAGTATCCGACCGTGCCAACGGTCGAAGTGTCGGCTGCGAACTGGGATGCGTCTTTACCGGCCAGAGCAGCAAGCACTGCCCGTGCATCGTCGACCACCATGTCGTTGCTGAGCGAGGACATGAGCTCGAACATGCGATCGCGGTCGCCGGTTTCGAACAAGTTGTAGTGCTCCACCTGGCGGTAGTACAGATGCGGTGCAGCCACTACGTATCCGGCCGAGGCAATACGCCGAGACATGTTTCGTATCTCTTCGCGCATGCCCGGCGCGTCCATCAAGAACACGACCACTGGCCATGGACCGTCACGTTCGGGGCCCACGATGAACGTGTTCATGGTGCCGTCGTTGGTTTCGATACTGACGAACTCTTCGATCATTTGTCCCCCTGGTGTGGATATGAGAATCGCGGCTATTCGAACAATGACT
>JAADHX010000172.1 GCA_013151655.1 Actinomycetota bacterium | reverse complement strand
GGTGTTGCCCTTGCCGGCTTGATGGATGCGCCCGCGGTTGCGTCGACTGCACTTTGAGTGGTCGTCGGGCTCGCACAGCTCGATGTTGGTGACTAACAGTGGCGAAATTGGCTGAGTTTGACCGTCCCACCCCCTGAGTAGAGTCGTGTTACGCACGACCGGTGCAATCGACTTCCCCCGTTGATGAAGAGAGATCTGATCAAGTCAGAACTCATTCCTTTCAGGGGATAGCCATGTTGCAAACCAGTACCCGCTCAACATCAGAATCGCTCATCTCGCTTGGTGGCCGGTTGAACGATCTTTCCTGGCACTTTGTCAGTGGTTCAGTTGCGTTAGCTGATGGGCCGATCTGGATCGCAGACGGGTCGCCATCGGCGGCGCACTGGATAGCGGAGCGTCTCGACGTGTGTGCGGCCACAGCGCGTGAATGGATTCGTGTTGGCCGCGCTCTAAGCGGTCTTGGCGCAACCGCCGACGCGTTTCACTACGAGGTGCTCATACACGTCCGCGGAGATGGCAACACCCTCGACGACCGAACACCAATCCCAGACGGCCCTGTAGCCAGCCTGCTGCCTACAGCGTTCATACGACTGCTAATCCACGACGCCGAAGCCCGCCCAGTGAACGCATCATGCAAACGGCGCTCTCCGACAGACCAACAGAAACGCCTCGTCAAAGAACGCGACCAAACCCACACCGACCAACTCCGCTGCGCCCCCTGCCACACAAACCGACACATAGCCGAGGCCAGCTGACAGCCAAATCGACCAGGGATGCCTACCGTTTCTTCACGTTTCCGGTGGGGGACTATTCGTCGCGCTGGAGGCGACGTTACCCGCCGCTTCGCCGAGATCAAGTGAGAGGTAGGTGTCGAACCGGTCGTACTGCTCTGCTCCCTTGCGCGGCGGCTGTTGGGTGAACCCGCAGCGCTCGTACAACCGCGTGGCTCCGTCGTTTCCTGGAGCCACCCAAAGCTCAACTTCCAATACACCGACGCTGGTGCACCAGTCGAGAACGGCCTCGATCATCCCGACAGCGACACCGCGTCCGCGAAACGCTGGTTCGATCCACATCGCTACTAGCTCAGCGACATCGCGGTGGTTCGCAATCCGGAGCGCGCCGACAAGGCCTACTGCCGTGCCATCGGAATCGAGAGCTAAGAACTCTGCTTTGGTGTCGCTACTACCCGATTCTGACGCTCTGTTTTTCCAGTGTGATTCGGGGCGGGCCCGATTTTCATCGAGCGACGCAGCAAAGGCGGCCGGATCGAGTTCGAGGGCCCTGAGACGTACCTGACGAAGCACAGACGCGTCGCTGACACGAACACGCCGTACCTCGATCGGGGCAGAAGAGTCCATCTACAGAACTCTACGGGAAGGCTCCTGGCATCTACAGTGTCGGGCCGTGGCGCATCGACTTAGGGTAGATCAAGGCTCTCAGGCCAGAAGCAGGGCCGTTTTCGAACGAGTTGTGTTAGCTGCCGAGGGCGCCCTCGATGGACGCGACTGGGACACCCTGACAGTTGAGGACATCTGTCTCGCCGCCGACGTGTCGCCGTCGTCGTTCTACCGCCGTTTCAGTACCAAAGATGCCCTCCTCGACGAGGTCCACGAACGGTGGCTTCGTAGCCGTCGCCAAGCAGCAATGTTGATTGCTGAGGGGCAGTTTTGGTCCGAGTTCACTCAGGATGAGGTACTCAATCTGATTTGCCAGGCCTATATTGCCGACCGGGCCCAGAGCAGCGCCCGCTCGTTGTCGATGTTCAGAATTCAGGTGTCTCACCCAAGGCTGGCCTCAGCTCGCCAACGCACCGATCGCGAAATCCTGGCCGCTATCGCCAAACCGTTGGCGGTCTTTGTAGACCGCGACGAAACCGATGTCGCGTTTGCCCTGCTGACTCTGTCGGCCGCAGTGCTGGCCGCGGTTCAACCACCCTCACCCTTTATCGAGATCCTGGGTTGGACCGAAGATCAGTTGGCTGAGCGCTACGTAGTCGTATTCAGGCGAATGCTCGACCTGTAACAGGCGCGGTGATCGGCGAGGTTGACACTCGACCGGAACGGGATGGATCACTCCCGTTCCGGTCGATATGCTGTTGGAATGTCTAAAATCGTAACCAGCCAGACAACCAACAAACGTCGTGGGGCCCGTCTTGGTGCTGTTGTGCTGGCGTTGGTTCTTTTTGCAGTCGGATGCTCAACGAATGCCGAGGATTTGACCGATGAAGAGCTTCGGACAGAACTCATCGAAGCTCTGACCGAAGACGACACCCTTACCGACGACGTCGCAGCTTGTGTGGTCGACGGATTGTTCGACAACGCCGACCGAGATCAACTCAACCGCATGGCTAACGCCGACGAGGACGACGGGTTGCCAGAAGAAGACACCGAACTGTTGTTCAGCGTCATGTTCGACTGCCTCTAACCTCAGATCTGCACCCCAAACCGGCTAGATTTCGGCGAACTTAGACAGCGCTCGGTACCCTGGTTGTCTTGGCTGTTCACAAGGTCTGCGGTATCGAAACTGAGTTCGGGATTCTCCACCAGAACCCCGACGCCGACTCCAATCCGGTGTCGGCATCGTCGATGCTCATCAATGCCTATGTCAACGAACGTCTCAACGGCAGAGTCGACTGGGACTTCGAAGACGAATCGCCCGGTGTCGACGCCAGGGGAGTAAACGACCACGACGCTCTGGCACCGGTGATCGACAGTCACCTGATTAACGCGGTTCTCACCAACGGCGCGCGGTACTACGTTGATCATGCCCATCCGGAGATGTCGTCGCCTGAGCGTTTCGACGCTCGCGACGCCGTCATCTACGACGTCGCCTCAGAACGCATACTTCAGGCCTCAATGGAGATCGCCAACCGGCTGCTGCCTGAGGGCCAGGAGTTGGTTGTTCACAAGAACAACTCTGATGGTAAAGGCAATACCTACGGCACCCACGAGAATTATTTGCTCGACCGGCAGACACCGTTTGGTCGAATTGTTCAGCACATCACGCCGTTCTTCATCACCAGGCAGATGTACATCGGCAGCGGTAAGGTCGGCTCCGAGGCGCCGGGGTTGACTATCGAAGATGTGCCCTTTCAAATGACGCAGCGGGCCGATTTCTTCGAAGAAGAGGTTGGGCTCGAAACCACCCTGAAGCGGCCGATTGTCAATACTCGCGACGAGCCGCACGCCAACTCGCGCAAGTACCGGCGCTTTCACGTGATCGCCGGCGACGCCACCCAGTCAGAAGTTGCTACGTATCTCAAGATTGGGACAGCGTCCATTGTCCTGGCCATGATCGACGACAACGTCTTGCCAAGAGACTTGGTTTTCCGTTCGCCGGTGTCGGCCATGCGCGAGGTTAGCTACGACATTTCGCTCAGCAACGTCTACGAGATGGCATCTGGGGGCACAATGTCGGCTCTTGAGGTGCAATGGGAGTATCTCGACTTGGCCCGCAAGTACGGCGAAGACCGTGGATTCGATGCTGTCGGGGGCGACGACATTGGTCAAGACATCTTGATGCGTTGGGAAGATGTGCTCACGGGGCTCGAAACCGACCCAATGAGCCTCGCCGATCGGGTCGAGTGGATAGCCAAGCTTCGCCTGATCGAAGCCTTCCGCGACCGTCACAGCCTCGAGTGGGACGATCCAAGGGTGCGGGGGCTCGACCTTCAGTTCCACGATCTGCGGCCAGCCAAGAACCTCTTTTCGCGCCTCGGCATGCAGCGGGTGGTTACCGACGCCGAGGTCGAGTTCGCGATAGACAATCCACCGGCCCGCACCCGGGCCTACTTTAGGGGTCGCTGTCTTCAGAAGTTCAAGGACCAGGTGGTGGCCGCCAACTGGGACTCGATCGTGTTCGATGTTGGCACCGATGCTCTTAGACGAGTGCCTACCCTCGAACCGTTACGCGGTACCGAGGCCTATGTCGGTAACGTACTGGACCAGTGCGACACAGCAGAAGAACTACTTGATCGGCTCGGCGCCTGACGACTAAGTCATTATCGGGCCATCGCCGGCCTAACGGAGTACAAAGTCGCACCGACAACCCAACTGCTCCTCAATTTGTAGATCGGAGAGATGCTCATGGCAGAACGTGAACAGATTCGCCGCCCCGCTCCGCGTGGCGACGACGAAGTGGTGCATGAGGCACCCACATCTTCAGAAACTGGTGCCGAACTTAAGGCCGACATCGACGACCTCCTCGACGAAATCGACGATGTTCTCGAAACCAATGCCGAAGAGTTCGTCAAGAACTACGTACAAAAGGGCGGCCAATAACTTCCATGTCCATGCCAACGTTCGACCCTGGCGACGATCCAGGGCCAGACTTCGTGAAACTTCTCGACCGCACCGGCCGGAGTATTGTTCGCGAACTTCCAGGTCAATTCGATGCAGGTCACGCCACTACCGTTCTGGCCTTGCGCACTATCGACGGCGTCGTTTTGGCTGGCGATAGGCGTGCCACTAGCGGCCACCTCATCAGCCACCGCACCATCGAGAAGGTGTTCGAAGCCGACCGGTTCTCTGGCGTCGCCATTGCGGGAGCGGCAGGGCCCGCAATCGAGATGGTCAAGATCTTTCAAGTTCAGCTAGAACACTACGAAAAGGTCGAAGGCAAGGAGCTCAGCCTCGATGGCAAGGCCAACCAACTTAGCGGCATGATCCGCTCAAACCTGCCAGCGGCCATGCAGGGCCTGGCCGTAGTACCCGTGTTCGCCGGGTACGACCGACGCCGAGAACTCGGCCGTCTATATCAGTTCGACATTACTGGCGGTCGCTACGAAGAACGCGACTATGCAAGCACCGGCTCAGGAAGTCTGCACGCATCAACGGTCCTGAAGCTCGGGTTCTCCGACGCAATGGACACAGGCGCAGCCATCGATCTGGCTTTGAGCGCTTTGTGGCACGCTGCCGACGAAGATTCCGCGACTGGCGGCCCTGACCCTATTCGAGGCATCTACCCGGTCGTGGCCAACATCACCGAAGATGGGTTCGCTCGCATCGACGACGCCGACTTAGCCGTCAGGGTGACGGCGCTCACCGCCAACCTCTCCACTCAATACGGGGGTGTGTAGTTATGGGCATGCCCGGATTTTATGTATCGCCAGAACAACTGGTCCAAGACAAAGCCGACTTCGCTCGCAAAGGCATTGCCAGGGGCCGCGCCTTGGTCGGAATGCGCTACGTCGAGGGCATCGTGTTTGTGGCCGAAAACACCAGTGCAACTCTGCGTAAAGTCAGCGAGATCTACGACCGAATCGCCTTTGGTGGCGTCGGTCGTTACAACGAGTTCGACCAGCTGCGGATAGCCGGTGTTCGCCATGCCGATCAGAAGGGATTCGTCTACTCCAGAGAAGACGTCGATGCCCGGTCGCTCGCGAACCAGTACGCCCAGATCATGGGCCAAGTGTTCACCCACGAACATAAACCGCTGGAGGTCGAGATTCTCCTGGCCGAAATCGGCGATGAACCTGACGACGATCAGCTGTTTCACCTCATGTTCGACGGCACCGTGATGGACGAAACCAACATTGCCGCTATCGGGGGCGATAGCAGCGCAATACTTGAACGTCTGCAAGCTGGCTGGTCAGAGGGTATGGCTCTGCAAGATGCTGTCAAACTCGCTGCTTCTGCGCTCGCAGGGCCCGATCGAACTTTGGGTGCCGCCGAGCTCGAGGTCGCGACGCTCGACCGAGGCAACGGCCGTCGTGCATTCCATCGACTCGACGACGATGCAGTAGAGGTCATGCTTTCGGCGAACTGATTATCCGTTCAGAGTTAGAGTCGACTGGCATACGCGGATCGAGGAGGTCCCGTGCGCCCAGTATCTTCGGTGCCTCATTTGGGGCATCGCATCCGACCGTTTCTCATGCTGGCCGTCGCGGTAGGCGCCCTGTTCGTTGGCGCAACCTCTGTGCGAGCAAGCAGCAGCTTCGGCGCTCCGATGGACCTGCCAGAACCCGATGTGGTTCTGACGGTCACCACTGTCGACGATATTGTTTCCAACGCTGACAGGCAGCTTTCGCTCCGGGAAGCATTCACCGCCGCAGCGTCACACCGCGGGACGGTTGCGATCGATCTGATTCCCGGCGACGTCCATCGTTTACTCTGTGGCGAGGACGAAGACGAGAACGTGTCAGGCGACCTCGACTTTGCGGGGCGAAACACCCTCATCGTGCGCGGCGGCGGGGCGACAATTTCGCCAGCTGCGGGCCCATGCCCCACGGACCGTCTGATCGATGTTCCCGGTGGCGGCAACCTCGTCTTGTACGACGTGGTACTCGTTGGCGGCCAGGCAAGTTCGGACGGCGGCGCGGTTCGGGGCAGCGGGGTTTCGCTTATCAACTCAGAGATCCGTCGAAGCGCCACCCTTGGCGGCCGCGGCGGTGCGATCTTTGCCACAGGCGACATAGCCATAGTTGCCAGCGTGCTGAGGGAAAACTCGGCCCTAACAAACGGTGCGGCCACAGAAGGTACCGGCGGTGCGATCCACGCCCTTGGCGACATATGGATTTCCGACTCTGCGTTCGTCGAGAACCTTGCTGCCTACGACGGCGGCGCGATCCATATCGGAAACGGCGCCGAGGCGACTGTGCTCGACTCGAAGCTGATGCAGAATCGTACGGACTTCGGGCGAGGCGGCGCCTTCTTTGGAGGCAGTGATGTAACGGTTCGTTTGTCAGGGGCCGTCTTTGAGGCCAACGTTGCGGCCGCCTCCTCGGCTGGAGGTGGCGCAGTTTTTGTCGACGGCACCCTCGAGGTTGAAGACACATCGTTCGTGGCCAACCAGGCGCGAAGCATCGAACTGGCAGCCTTTCTGGCGAGAGGTGGTGGCGGCGGCGCTATCTACTCCGAAGGCAGGCTCACTGTCGACAACAGCCTCTTTGCGGCCAATACGGCTGGTCAGGTAGGTGCTGGCGGCGCCATCAATCACAAGGGCCAGTCGACGGTAACGCGTTCCGTGGTCACAAGTAATTCCGCGGGCGGAGCCGGGGGCGGCCTCTACCTTGTCGGCAACCGCGAACTTGGCGAGGCCATAACGCTGGTGTCGGTTCGTATTGACTCCAACACGAGCAACGGAACCGGGGGCGGCGGGCTCTTCGCAAGTTCAGCCGGTGAGATCCGGGTCGAGGCATCGCGCATAACGGCCAACAGCGCTCCTCACACCGGTGCCCGTGGAGGCGGCATGCTGACTCGCGGCGAGACAAACCTTGTTGCATCCAGCTTCGATAACAACGCCGTCGGACCAAACGGTGCGGGCGGCGGCGTTCACGCCGACCAGGGTTCGTCGGTCGCCCTTCTTAACACCACGATTGCCGACAACGTCGCCGGCAGCGGCGGTGGGCTAGACGTCGACCGTGGGCCTGGAGTGATCGTGCGCATCGAGCACTCGACGCTCGCGGGCAACTCAGCTCAGTCCGGTGCGAATCTCTCGGTGCGCTCGTTGCTCGTGATCGGTGCGTCGATTATTGGCGACCAGACTGGTAGCGCTGGGTGCCGCCTTGCGATACCAGCGCTGAGTCTTGGTGCAAACATCGACGGCGATGGCTCATGTGGCCTCACCGGCACCGACGATGTCGCCCTCGGCGGAGGTGTCGCCGTAACTCACGGGCTCGACGTTGAAGGCGACCAGAGTGTGCGGCGCCCCATCGTGGAATCTGCGTTCGACCGTGTTCCCGACACGGTTTGTGTCCTACGCCCAGTCGATCAGGTCGGGACTGCACGGATTGGGCGCTGCGATGTCGGCTCGGTCGAGACCCACACCTTCGAGGTTGCAGACGACTTCCTTTCACTGTCGGAAGCCGAATCGGTCACCGTCAATCTGTTGGACAACGATCGACTAGGCGACCAGCCCTACACAGTGCGGTTCATCGAGGTCGGCCCGCCCCGAGGAGTGCTCGTCAGCGGCACAGGAGCCAGCCTGACCGTGCGAACGTTGCTCGGCGCTCGGAGTGGGCTCGTCGGCCGCTACGAAATATGCGTCGAGGCTCCTCGGCGATGCGAGACCGCAACCGTTTCAGTTCGAATCGAACCACGAGCGTCGGTTACCGGGGGCGCGGCCACGGTTACATCGACAGTCTCGACAGCACCGGTCGCCGTCGAGACAACCACAACGACGAGCACAACCCCAGTTACAACTGGAACCACAGCCCCAGCCAGAACGACAACCTCAACTGCAGGCTCAGTTACTGCGACCACCGTCGCCCCTGTCGTCGGGCTTGGCGCGGGTTCGATTGTTCTGGCTGCCGCGGATGGCTCGATTGTTGTGCTCGGAACCGATTTCGCCAGACAGATCTGGGCGCCGTCTAGCCAGGTGGTCGCCATTG
>JAADHX010000094.1 GCA_013151655.1 Actinomycetota bacterium | reverse complement strand
TGTGACGCACACGCACTGGCCCGTCCTCGTCGGCCTTGAGCACGGACAACACCAGCGGTACGGAAGATGACCACAAAAACCAAACCAAACAAGTCCGCAGCGGACCGGCGGTCTCCACAACACGGGCGTGGCGTTCGGCACGCCGACAAACGATGGGGCAGACTGCTCGTCACCCCCACAGTGGTTCTGCTTGTCATCGTCGGCATCGTCCCACTTGTCTACTCGATATGGGCCTCGTTCGTCACACACAACCTGAGGGCAGACGGAAATGCGTTCGTCGGGGTCGACAACTACGTCACAGTGCTGACCGATCCGGTGTTTCGACGCAACCTGCTTTTCACATTCCTGATCGCTGCGGTCGTGACGATCGTCGAGGTTGGCCTCGCGTTGGCGCTTGCTCTGATCCTGAGCCAGAGGTCGAAGGCGTGGAGACGAATTATGATTCCGCTGATCGTGGCGCCGATGTTCATCAGTGGCGTGGTTGTCGGCCAGATATGGAGACTATTCGTAGCCAGGACGTTCGGTCCCCTGAACTACTATCTCGGACTCTTAACAGGCACGGACGTCACGATCGACTGGCTGGCCACGACGCCGTGGAACATGATCACGATCGCCGTAGCCGACGTCTGGCAATGGACGGCCCTCGCCTTCCTCATCATCTTCGCCGGTTTGACGGGGATGGATCAGCAGGTTCTCGAGGCGGCCGAGGTTGACGGTGCAAGCAAGTGGAACAGGCTCCGCTTCATAACCTTGCCGTTGATCGCGCCAGCACTAGCGACCGCGACATTCTTCCGCTACGCCGACGCTCTGCGAATGTACGACAAGATCGTGGCGCTCACCGGTGGTGGGCCCGGCCGTGCAACCAGCACGATCTCGTTCTATCTGGTCGAGAAGGGTTTCAGCGGGTCGTTCAACCTGGCGCTGAGCGCCGCGGCCAGCTGGATATTCATCATTCTGATCTCGCTGATGTTCTATCGAGTCATCCAAAGGAGGGTGTTGTCGTGACCGCTAACATCGAAGTCGTCCCGCGCAGGAAACGCGGCCGGACCAAACCATCCTATGTCGTGGGTTCTCTGGTGCTGATCGCGTACGGTCTATTCGTAATCACCCCGTTCCTGTGGACCGCTACGATCGCGTTCAAGCCGCCGGAAGACTTCGTGTCCATACCCCCGCAGATTCTGCCAAGCGAGTGGACATTCGTGCATTTCAAGGCGCTCGACAACCTCAACGCGTGGGCGGGTCTTCGCAACAGTCTCATCGTTTCGATGGCCTCCGCGACAATCTCCGTTGTGTCCGGGTCCATTGCCGGGTACGCGATTGCGCGATATGAGACCGGTGGACGAAACTTCTCATTCTGGCTGATCTCGCAACGCCTCATGCCGCCGCTTGCCATCCTCGTACCGACCTTTCTCCTTCTCAACATCGTTGGCCTCGTTGATAGCCTCATCGGACTGACACTGATCTACGCCGTCTTCACTGTCACGTTTACCGCATGGATGGTCCGGAGTTTCTTCATCATGATCCCTGATGACTTCGATCAGGCGGCAAGGATCGATGGTGCAAGCCGCGTTCAGGTACTCTGGCACGTGATGCTCCCGCTCGGTATGCCCGCAATCCTTGCGGCCGGAGCGTTCGCATTCGTCGTCTCGTTCACTGAATTCCTCTTCGCATCCATTCTCACGCGCACAGAGTCTGTGACACTTCCGGTGGTCATCTCGCGTATGCTCGGGGTCCAGGCCTCCTTCATCGGACCGCTGGCCGCAATGGTCCTGATCTCTGCGATCCCGGCTGTCCTGATCGGTCTTCTCTTCTACAGACACGCTGTTACGGGATTGTCTATGGGCGGAGTGAAGGGTTAAGCCATGCATCACCACGACGACGAGATTGACACAGCACGAACTCAGCCAGCCGAAGTCCGCACCGATCGCATCGAGGCCGACTACATACTCGAGACACGACACGACCCACACCAGGTCGCAATGGTCATGGCGGGCGAGCAGTCGAGCGGTACATTTGTGGCCTTGCCGACCGAGACGGAGGAGTTGCGCGAGCGAGCCGCTGCGCGCGTCGAATCCCTGGTGCCGCTTGAGGACACACCGTCAGAGTCCGGGGTAATGCACAGGGTCAAGGTCACCCTCTCGTGGCCCGTCGAAAGCGTCGACACGTCCCTTCCCAATCTCATGGCGACCGTGGCCGGCAATCTCTTCGAGCTGAACCATTTGAGCGGTCTGCGGATTGTGGACCTCCGACTACCCTCTCCGTTTGCTGTGCCATACCCGGGGCCCAAGTTCTCGATCGAAGGAACACGAAGGCTCACCGGCGTTCACGATCGTCCGATCATCGGCACGATCATCAAGCCAAGTGTCGGGTTGACTCCTGAGGAGACGGGTGATCTAGTCCGGGAGTTATGCCAAGCAGGTATCGACTTCATCAAGGATGACGAGCTTCAGGCGGACGCACCTCTGAGCAGGTTCGAAGAACGAGCCCAGTCTGTCATGCGAGCGATCAACGATCATGCAGAACGAACCGGCAAGAAGGTGATGTACGCGTTCAACGTGACAGGCGACCTCGACCAGATGCGCCGAAGACACGAGATAGTGGTCGGCCTCGAGGGCACCTGCGTCATGGCGAGTCTCAACTCCGTCGGCCTCGTCGGCATGATCGAGCTCGGCCGATTCGCCGAGGTACCGATACACGCTCACCGCAACGGTTGGGGTTATCTCTCGCGATGCCCCACCTTCGGATGGTCCTACAAGGCATGGCAAAAGGTCTGGCGCCTGGCGGGAGCCGACCACCTGCATGTCAACGGTCTCGACTCGAAGTTTGCCGAGGAGAACGAAAGTGTGATCGCCTCGGCACTGACGTGCCTTACGCCGATGTTCGCCACCAAGCCATGCATCGCCATGCCTGTGTTCTCGTCGGGACAGACGGTTCGCCAGCCGCCAGCGACATACGCTGCGTTGGGATCGCCAGATCTCATCTACGCGGCCGGAGGGGCCGTGATGGGTCATCCGGACGGGCCGATGGCAGGAGTGGCAAGCCTGAGGGATGCCTGGGACGCAGCCATGGCAGGTATTCCGCTCGATGCCTACGCCGTCGACCATGCGCCGCTGAAAAGGGCGTTGGAGGCATTCGACTGATGTCGAGCAGGACACAAAATCCGATCCCTGATGGTCACGTCGTCTCGTGGTACGGCGACGACCTGACCGGAGCCGCGGCCGTCATGGAGGTCCTGGACACCGGTGGCTTGCCATCGGTTCTCTTCATGGACATTCCCACACCAGAGGAACTCGCTCCGTATGCCTCCTGGCCAGGTATCGGGATCGCCGGAACCGCCAGACACCGAGATTCCCAATGGATGGAAGAGCACCTGCCGAGAGTATTCCAGTTCCTTTCGAGCCTGTCGGCACCGATCGCCCACTACAAGGTGTGTTCAACCTTCGATTCCTCCCCCGAGATCGGCTCGATCGGCAGAGCCATCGAACTTGCTCAGCCTGTGCTCGGCGGAGAGTGGACGCCGCTGCTGGTCGCCGCCCCACCGATCGGTCGATATCAGATCTTTGGAAACCTGTTCGCCGTCGCCGATGGTGTCGTCCACCGGCTCGACCGGCACCCAACCATGAGCAGACATCCTGTCACTCCAATGAACGAGGCTGATGTCAGGCTTCATTTGTCTGAGCAGACCGCAATGCCCATCGGGCTCGTGGATGCCGTCTCGCTGCGCAACGGATTCGCATCGGATGCGCTCGCGCGCCAGGTAACCGACGGCGCCCGTGTCATCTCGCTCGATGTCACGGACGATGCAATGCTTCTCGAGGTCGGTGCCTTGATGTGGGAGAACAGAGGTGACCGACTCCTGGCCGTCGGGTCCCAGGGCGTCGAGTACGCGTTGGTCGCGTATTTGCGAGAGATGGGCCTGGTCGAGCCGAGCGTTCCAACAACCGAAATCGAACCTGCAGATCGTTTCGCTGCGGTATCGGCATCCGTGTCAGCCGTCACGGCTGCGCAACTCAAATGGGCCGGTGCGAACGGATTCGAGATGATGCGAATCGACGTCACTGCCACAGTCGATGCATCGACGTGGAGTCTCGAGGTCGACAGGATCAGCGAAGACGCGATCAAGTACCTGAACCACGGGGAAAGTCCGATCATCTACACGGCGCTTGGGCCGGACGACGATAGCGTATCGATCCTGAAGGCCGCGGCCGAACGATCCGACACACCGATCGCCGAAGCCCGCGAGAGAATCGGCGACGGACTGGGTCAGATCCTCGATCGTCTCATCGAAAACGCGGGGCTTACCCGTTGTGCAGTGGCAGGCGGAGACACATCAGGACACGTCACCCGCGCACTCGGGATTCGTTCGTTGACCTTCATGGCCTCCGCGGGTCACGCGACGTCGATCATGAGGGCGAATACCGGGATTCGTGGTCGCACCGACCTGGAGTACGCCCTCAAGGGCGGCCAGATGGGCTCGATCGACTACTTCGGAACAGTAAAGAACCTTGCTAGCAAAACAAGACGGGAGCGAGACACATGACGAAAATCGTATTACTTGGAGCAGGAGGGAAGATGGGTGTCAGGTTGGCCAAGAACCTGATCGGATCGCAGTATGCGGTCGACCATGTCGAGGTGACCGAGGAAGGACGGCAGCGACTCAAAGACGAGACAGGCCTCGAATGTGTCGATGCCGACACCGCGTACCCCACCGCGGACGTGGTGTTGATGGCGGTCCCCGACAATCTGATCGGGAGAATCTCAGCTGGGTTCGTGGACAAGCTCAAGCCGGGGGCGTGCATTATGGTTCTCGACGCCGCGGCTCCGCATGCAGGACAGATGCCCGATCGCAGCGACATCGCTGTATTCGCAACACATCCGTGCCACCCGCCCCTCTTCAGAAACGACATCGGTGAGGACGTTCAAGCCGACTACTTCGGTGGCGAGGCAGCTGATCAGAACATCGTCTGTGGTCTCCTGCGCGGCACTGAAGATCACTACGTCCTCTGCGAGGACATCGCACGCACCATCTTCGCCCCAGTGATGAAAGCCCACCGCTGCACGATCGAGCAGTTGGCGATACTGGAGCCTGCCCTCTCGGAGACAATCGGTGCCACGCTGGCGCTCGCTCTCCGAGATGCGGCCGACATGGCAGTTGCTAAGGGCGTGCCCAAGGAAGCGGCGATGGACTTCATCATTGGACATCTCGGCATCGAGTTGGCGATCGCATTCGATCAATTTGACGGTGTGTTCTCCGACGGTGCTATCCACGCCATCGATCAGGCAAAGCAGGTTATTTTTCAGGAGAACTGGCTCGAACGAATATTCGAACCTGAGGCCGTCCTCACATCTGTGAAAGAGATCTGCGGTATCTCATGACCCGTCCGTGACGGGCGTTCGACGCGAGGCCTTGATACGACCAACAGGCTCATGTCAGAGTGGTGCAGACCACGATCGCGACGCGGTCTGATGTCGTGTAGTATGACGTCTAGTCATCGTAGCTGCTCCGCGGTCAGAGATATAGCATGACGAGTGCCTCGACACTGTCGATCGGAGAGCCAGGCGACCTGGTCCTGAAGAAAGCCGGGCTCCAGCAACGGGTTAGAGAAACAGTCGATGGAGGTCCTGCGGCAGATGTGTAGACGGCCACGACGCGGCGAACCAGCAAATCAAGCGCACGAGGAGGACCTCTAGTGGTGACTGTAGAACTAATCGAGCCGACCTATTCGGTCGATGCACCCGCATCTGGCGTCACCTTCCCCGAGGGAGAACAGTGGCGTATCGAGATCCCGAGTGTTGAGGGGCCCGAAGCCGTCCGCGTCGTACTCGACGAGGCCGCACGACTCGGCGTCCCTGTGCATCGCATCTCGCAGGGCAGTGGAATCCAGATGCTTCTCGACGACGAAATCACGGAGATGCTCGAACTCTGCGCCGACAAGCACATCGAACTGTGCCTCTTCGTCGGGCCCAGGGGGTCATTCGACATCGGCGCTGCGGTGCTGGCTCAAGCGGGAGGTGCGCTCAAGGGAGCGCTTCGTGGCTCACGTCAGCTCGCCCACGCCATTGCCGACGTGGAACGGGCTTCAGACCTGGGTATCCGCAGCATCCTGGTGGCAGACCTGGGCCTCCTCGTGCTGTTGAACCAGCGTCGAGACGCCGGCGACCTGCCGGCAGACTTCATCTTCAAGTACTCGGTGCTGGCGGCACCGACGAACCCCGCAAGCGCGGCGGTGCTTGCCCAGCTTGGCGCCGACACGCTCAATGTCCCCTCCGATCTCACGATACGTCAGATCGCCGAAATCAGGGAGGCAACACCGGCAGTAATCGACTTCTATGTCGAAGCGCCCGACGACATCGGTGGTTTCGTTCGTTTCCACGACATCCCCGATCTTGTCAGAGTGGCAGCTCCGATCTACCTGAAGTTCGGCCTCCGGAACTCTCCACCTCTGTATCCGTCGGGGGCTCACCTATCGGGCCTTGTGCTCTCGTCGGCACGCGAGAGGGTTCGGAGAGCGCGGATCGGCGTTGATCACCTTCGCGCTGCGGGCTTGCTTGCCTGATGACTCCCGCCACGAATCCAAATCAAGAGGAGCCGACACGATCGCAGACAACGAGAGCACCATGCCTGGAAGGCTGACTAAGTGATGGAACCAGTGTTGATCAATGGCGAGTGGAGGGCGGCCATCGCTTCCGGTGGATTCAACGCTGTCAACCCAACAACAGCAGAGGCTCTCAGCGAGACGTTCCCGATATCGACGATGGGGGACATTGACGCCGCCCTGGATGCCGGGCACGAGGCTGTTCGTGCACTTCGCAACTCGCCAGCCGGGGCCGTTGCGGACTTCCTGCAAGCATTCGCTGACAACATCGAGACATCGAGCGATCAACTCGTCGAGGTGGCCCACACCGAGACCGCCCTCCCCGCGGAGCCAAGATTGGCATCGATTGAATTGCCGAGAACGGTCGACCAGCTTCGGAAAGCGGCCGCAGCGGTGAACGAAAGTACCTGGAAGACAGCAACGATCGATACATCGGCACGCATTCGTTCGATGTTCGGCCCGCTCGGTGCACCCGTGGCTGTATTCGGACCAAACAACTTCCCCTTTGCATTCAACTCAGTCTCTGGTGGCGATTTCGCGGCCGCGATAGCCGCGGGGAACCCGGTGATCGCCAAGGCGAATCCTTCTCATCCGATGACGACGAAGCTCCTCGCTGAAGCAGCGTTTGATGCGATTCGAGAAACCGGCCTTCCAAGGGCCATGGTGCAGTTGATCTATCGCATATCGCACGAGGACGGCACAACGTTTGCGGGCCATTCGAAGCTCGGTGCCATCGGATTCACCGGTGGTCGCGGCGGAGGACTCCTACTCAAGGCGGCTGCGGATGCCGCTGGCGTCCCGATCTACCTCGAGATGAGCAGCGTGAATCCGGTGTTCGTCCTCAGGGGGGCGCTGGAGTCCAGGGGAATCGAGATCGCTAGGGAGTTCTTCCAGTCATGCACACTCGGCGTCGGCCAGTTCTGCACGAGCCCCGGCATAGTCGTCGTCCCAGCGGGCAAGGTGGGGAACGCTTTCGTGGAGGCGTGCACGGGTTTCTTCGCAGAAGGAGACCCGGGCGTACTTCTCGGTCCCTCGGATCACATCGGCCAAGCAGTCGCCACGATCAAGGGTGCTGGAGCGAAGGTTCTGGCCGGAGGTGCGCCGATCAAAGACGGTGGTTTCGCGTTTGCCAACACACTGCTGGCAACCTCGGGAGAGTCCTTCCTCACCGACCCTGTTGGGCTGCAGACCGAGGCGTTCGGGCCCGTCTCTCTCATCGTCCGTGCCGATGGTATCGAAGAGATGGTGTTGATCGCTCGAGCGCTCGACGGAAATCTCACGGGCACCATCTACTCGGATACCCAAGGCGCCGACGAGGACGACTACGCACTGCTCGAGCCGGAGCTACGCCAGAAGGTTGGACGATTGATCGCGGACAAGATGCCCACGGGTGTCGCGGTTTCGCCCGCGATGAATCACGGCGGCCCGTACCCGTCGACCGGTCACCCCGGGTTCACGGCGGTGGGTATCCCCGCGTCGATCCACCGATTCGCGGCGCTCCACAGCTACGACAACGTACCCGATCATCGGCTCCCCCTCCAGCTGCGGGACAAGAACCCAAACGGTGTCATGTTCAGGCTCATCGACGGTCGCTGGTCCCAGCGGGACGTCGAATGACCCTGCCCTGCGCCCGAACCGATCTCAGGGACTAGGCGAGCTCAGCACCTCAGTCGGGAACCGGCATCTTCAACGATGGCGTGATCTCCAGCAAACGCCACCGCCCCATCTAACCGTTCTTGTGACGTTTCGACGTGATTATCCCCTCGAAACGTCACAAGAACGAAGTCACGGGACTATCGGGGGG
>JAADHX010000002.1 GCA_013151655.1 Actinomycetota bacterium | reverse complement strand
GTATGACTCCCAACCATCGGACTCTCGCTGCTTGCTGCGCCAGCGGTGGTCGTTTACAAACAGCTGCGGAATCCCGTCGAGAATTTCGTAGCGAGTATCGCACTGTCGGCATGTGATGTGGCCGGTTGCGCCTGCCGGGCCAAAAACGGGGGTGTCTCCGTCGCACTCAAGGCGGTCTTTGGTGTGGCAGCTTGGGCATTGAAGGCGCATCCAGCGACACTGTACTTCTCGGCGAGATGCCGAACGCGCAAGGGTTGGCCGGCGAGCTCAATCAGCATCAAGATTGGCTCTAGTATCGAGCAGATGTCGCAACGAATGGCTCTCTATCTCCAGGACAAACACCCGATCTCGTACGAAATCGAGATGGTCAAGTACGCCGAGGAGCAAGGTTTCTCCGAGATTTGGCAGGCTGATACTCGCCTGGCACGCGATTGCGTGGTCATGATGAGCGCATTCTTGGCCGAGACCACCACGATGCGTTTCGGTAGCGGAGTATTGCCGATTTACACGCGCAACCCTGCGGTCATCGCGGCTACCTGGAGCACCATGTGGGAACTCGGGGGGCTCACGCCCGAGGGGGAGAGCCGGGTGATGCTCGGGTTGGGCGCCTGGTGGGAACCGATTGCGTCTCGCGTCGGTGCCGATCGGCGTAAGCCGCTAACAGCAATGCGCGAGAACATCGAGGCCATCAGGCAACTGTTCACCATGGAAGAGGTCACCTATGAGGGTGAGTTTGTGCACCTCGACCGGGTGCGCCTCGATGTTGCTTTCGGCGAAACCGGTCCTCGCGACATTCCGATCTATCTAGGCGCAACTGGGCCCAAGATGCTCGAACTCACCGGCGAGATTTGCGACGGCGTCGTGCTCAACTATGTCGTCTCAACCGACTACATCCGCGACGCCGTTCAGCGTGTCGGAGTTGGTGCTGCCAAAGTGGGCAAAACCATCGAAGACGTCGACCGTCCCGAGTTATTGGTGTGCTCTTTGTCCGATGACGACCCCGCCGAGGCCATGCTCACGGGGAAGTCTCTCGTCGCCTATTACCTTGGCACCGAACCTCACATCATGAAGGCATCAGGTGCCGATCCTGATCTCGTCGAACGGGTCAAGGAGATTGTCGGGTGGCCCGCAACCGAAGCCGACTATCGCAAGGCTGCGAACCTCATCCCCGACGACCTTGTGCGCAATCTCATGGCTGTCGGGACGTCGGACCAATGCCGCGAGACGGTGGCTCAGTACATAGACGCTGGTGTCACTTGCCCGATCCTCTTTCCGATGATGGACGACATCAAACCAGTCGTCGACGCGTTTGCTCATTGGACGCCATGACCTTTGACGATGTCGGTTTCGCCGCTACTCCTAAGCGGCCCCCAGGCGGAATCTTGATCGAAGGTGCTGCTGTAGTTACCGTCGACGACGACTTCACCATCATTGACCCCGGCTGGGTTCACGTCGTCGCTGACCGTATTGAAGCCGTAGGCGCTGGCTCGGCACCGGACGCTGTTCGGCAGTCGGTAGGCCGCATCATCGATGGGCACGGCTCGGCGGTTATGCCAGGCATGACCAACAGTCATACTCATCTGTTTCAGACGTTTTTTCGCGGCCTAGCTGATGACAAACCACTGTTGGAGTGGCTTGAGACTTGTATTTGGCCTGGAGCGGTTCACCTCGACCGTGAGTCGGCTCAGTTGGCCGCCGCTGTTGGTCTGATCGAAAATCTGCGTAGTGGCGCCACATCTGTGATCGATCACCAGTACGTACACATCGACGAAGAGATCGACGACGGGGTGTGTTCGGCCGCCGACCAGATTGGCATTCGGTTCCTTCTGGCCAGTGGGTGGGCCGATCGGAACTACAACCCTGCGCTCAGCGAATCGGCCGACACCGTGATCGAACGCAGCCGACGCCTGCGCGATCGGTGGCACGGCCACGATAACGATCGCATCCGTATCGAGTTGGCTCCGTTGATTCCGTGGGGTTGCTCCGATGAAGCCATGAGAGCCACGGTCGGTGAAGCTCGGTCTTGGGGCGCAGGGACCCATATTCACTGTGCCGAGACCTCGACCGAGGTCGACATGAACCTCGACGAACGCGGCGTTCGTCACATTGAATGGTTGGAAGCACTCGGGCTTCTCGGCCCCGACTTTCAGCTCGCCCACAGCGTGTGGCTCGACGACAACGAACTCGATCTCATCGCCAAACACGATGCGGTCGTGGTGCACTGCCCGGTCAGCAACATGTACCTGGCATCTGGAGTGGCTCGCATTCTTGACATGCGCTCACGAGGTATCACCGTTGCTCTGGCAAGTGATGGGCCTGGCAGCAATAACCGCCAAGACATGTTCGAGACCCTCAAAGCTACCGTTCTGTTGCAGAAGATTCACCATCTCGACGCCATGGCCTTGCAACCACAGGACAGCCTGCACATGGCGTGCCGGGGCGGCTCTAGAGCCTTCGGTACACCCACCACGACCGGTTCGCTCGAAGTCGGCAAAAAGGCCGACCTAGTCGTTGTGGATCTTGAGTCGGTGTTCATCGCACCGGTGCATCGGGTTCCGAGTGCGCTCGTGTTCAACGCCACTCCCGCTGATGTGAGCCACGTTGTAGTCGACGGTCGCATCCTGATCGACGACGGTACGGTCACGATGCTTGACGAGTCGGCCCTCTTGGCCGCGGCCAAAACATCGGCGACCAGTGTGTTCACCAAAGCCGGGGTCGAGTCCCGACTCACTCGTTAGCCCGCGGCGACAATCGCGATCTCGATAAGCCATTCGGGGCGAGCCAACTCCGGAACTACTACCAAGGTGGAAGCGGCCAAGTTACCGTCCAGGATGTCGTCCCTGATGGCCATGACGGACCCGAGTTCGTGCCCTGGCGTTACGTAGGTGGTTACCGACACGATGTCGGCTGATGTCATGTCGGCTTCGTGGAGCATCGCCAAGATGTTGGTCCAGATGACCTTCGCCTGGTCCGAGAACAGGCGAGGCACTGTTCCGTTGGAAGCGATTGGGACCACGCCCGATGTGTGTAACCAGCGAGTGGCACCGGTGGTCAACCGAGCGTGGGCGTAGTTGGCCGCTGGCGGCGCGATGGTCGTGGGGGCGATTACTCGGTGCGATGGCGCGGGCGCTCTGTGGGATGGGTCAGGTGTCATCGCTTCTCGTTCGATCGGCGTTGGGTTCTGGCAGTGTGAGCCAGCCCGACGGTGAGGTAGCCTAACGAAAAGTAAAACTAGATCACGGACTTGCCCGGCGGCGTATCCCCGGGACGGCCGATCAGAGACGGAGCAGAACTGTGCCACTGGTTGCCGCGTATCACCGACCCAGAACCCTAGAAGAAGCACTCTCGCTGCTAGCCGAGCCTGATCATACGGTCCTGGCCGGCGGCACAACGATCAACGCCGATCGCGATGCCAGCGATGTCGAGGTGGTCGACCTACAAGCTCTCGATCTAGATGCGATTGTCGCCGACGGCGCTCGGGTACGGATAGGTGCCATGGCAACGCTTGGTTCGGTAGCCGAATCGGGTTTAGTCCCTGAGTGGCTCCAAATCATCGCTCGCGCTGAGTCCCCATCGACGCTGCGCAACTTGGCGACCGTCGGCGGCTCGGTAGCTACCCGGTCTGGCGAGAGCCTGTTCTTGGCTGCACTGCTTGTGTCCGACGCCTACGTCGAGATGGCAGGAGCCGACGGCCAATCGTTGTCGGCGCTGGTCGAACATGGTGTGCCTGACGAAGCGATCATTACGGCGGTGAGCATCGACGCCTCCGGAAAGGGCGGCACGGCGCTGACAGGCCGTACCCCGGCCGATGTGCCAATTGTTGCCGCGGTTGCCAGGACCGCCGACGGGCGGACCACACTTGCTCTGACAGGCGTCGCCGCGACGCCGGTACTTGCTGATCCAAACGATCCGACGGCTGGGCTTACACCACCCGCCGACTTCCGTGGCACGGCCGTGTACCGGCTGATGTTGGCTCGAACATTGAGCGAACGTGCCGTGGAGGCTGCCCGATGAGTGCCAAGATCGAAGTCTCGTTTCAACTCAACGGCAAACAGCGCGAGCTCCAGGTGTTGCCGTCAGCCAATCTGCGCGATGTACTTCGCGGCGAAGGAATGTTCAGCGTCAAGTTCGGCTCGGCAAGCGGCGAGACCGGCGCAGCAGCGGTGTTGTTTGACGGCAAGCTCGCGAGCTCTGACGTGATCCTCGCAGCCCAAGCCGATGGACACTCAATCACGACCGTCGAATCGCTGAACACCGAACGCGAGCTACATCCCATTCAGGCTGCGTTTGCAGCTGTGGGCGCTCTCCAATCGGGCTATTCGGCTGGCGCCATGGTGCTCGGCACGATGGCATTGCTCGAACAAACATCCGATCCTTCTGAGTCCGAGATCCGCGACATGCTCGGCGGAATTCTCGACCGCGAAACGGCATACGTAAAGCCGGTCGAAGCAGTCAAGCGTGCCGCGGCGGTGTTGCGCGGCGAAACAGTGACCGGCTTTGAGCCAATGATTCTCACCCCGCTGACCGACGGCAAGAACGCCGCGATCTACGACGCCAAGAACAAACCGCCGCCAGGCTCAGGGGCGGTGCCGAGGCTCATTCCATCGCGTGATGTGCCAGAAATGGCCGTTGTTGGGAAGCCTGAGGTTAAGGTCGACGCGGTCAGGTTGGCGAAGGGTAATCCGGCCTTCACCGACGACATCGAACCACGGGCCATGTTGTACTGCCGGCTTCTGACGAGTCCTCATGCTCACGCCAACATCGTCGATATCGACGACACCGCAGCATTGGCCCTCGAGGGCGTGCATGCAGTTCTTCACCACAAGAACGTGGCTCGTATCAAGTACGCGTCTGGTGGCCAGAGCTGGCCAAACCCACACCCTCACGACCAGGTCAGTTTCGACACCAAGGTTCGCCACGTTGGCGATCGGGTGGCAGCGGTCGCAGCCGACACGATCGAGATCGCCGAAGAAGCAGTTCGCCTCATCAAGGTCGAGTACGAAGTCCTGCCCGCGGTCTTCGACGAACGCGAAGCCATGTTGCCAGGCGCGCCCAAGATCCACGACGAAGTCGATACCGAAGAGATCTTCGACGCCGACAAGAATATTGTCCACGAGATCAAGGCCCAACGAGGCGACGTCGAGAAGGCTCTTGCCAGTGCACCGCATGTGTTCGAACAGACCTTCCGCGTTCACCAAGTACAGCAGTGTCCGATCGAACCCCACATCTCGATCGCATGGATCGATGAAGACGAACGCATGGTCATCCGCACCGCCACTCAGGTGCCCTTCCATGCTCGTCGCATGGTGGCACCTTTGCTCGAGATGGACATCAAGGACATCCGCATCATCAAGCCAAGAATCGGCGGCGGCTTCGGGGCCAAACAAGAGATGTTGCTTGAAGACATCGTGGGCCACCTGGCCAAAGCGACTCGCCGACCGTGCCGACTGGAACTGACTCGCGAGGAAGAGTTCGCCTCCAGCCGTACCCGTCACCCCCAGACCATTACCTACCGCACCGGTGTCGATGACGACGGCAAGCTTGTAGCTCAAGACATGTATGTCATCGGTAACACTGGGCCATACGGAACCCACGGATACACAGTCCAAACCGTCAGCGGAATGCGTGGGCTAAGCCAGTACAACTGCCCCAACAAACGGTTCCACTGCGACGTTGTTTATACCAACATCCCGGTACCCGGGGCTTATCGAGGGTACGGCGCTCCGCAGGCGGAGTTTGCCCTTGAAGCGCACCTCGAAGACATCGCGATCGAGCTTGGCTACGACGTAATCGAGTTCAAACGAAAGAACTGGGTCACCGCCGGCTCAGTGATCGACATCGCTCCTCATCTTGGCGAACGGGCTGTGGTCGACGGCGAACTCGACGAGTACCCGATCGTCATGACCGAGGGCATCGAAGAGTGCGTCGCCCAAGCCATGCGCGAGATCGGCTGGCATCGTCGCGACGACGCGGCATGGCGCGAACCGGCCGACCGGCCCCACATCAGGCGCGGCCTCGGTTTCGCATTCTGTATGCACGGTACGGCCATCCCGTTCCTCGATATGGGCGGTTGCTCCATCAAGCTCAACGACGACGGCTCGTTCAACATGCTCGTCGGTGCAACCGACCTCGGTACCGGGGCCGACACGGTGCTCGGGCAGATAGCAGCTGAGGTTCTTGGAGTGCGTCTGGAAGACATAAAGGTCTATTCGTCCGACACCGACATGACGCCGTTTGACACCGGCGCGTATGCCAGCTCGACCACCTACATCTCGGGCACTGCTGCAATGAGGGCTGCCGAGGTGGCTCGTACGCGGATCAAGGAGCGGGCGGCGATGCTGCTTGACGTCGAGCAACCGTGCACTATCGAGCTTCGCGACCGGCGAGCTTATGCTCCTGACGGTAGCTCGGTCAGCATGGAAGACATTGCTCTCGACTCCCTGCACACCCAGGAACAAGAACAGATCATGGGCACAGCTTCGTACGTTTCGCCAGATTGCCCTCCGCCTTTCGCGGCCCAGCTGGTCGAGGTCGAGGTCGACATCGAAACCGGACAAGTCACGGTTCCTAAGATGGTTATGGCCGTCGACTGTGGTGTCGCCATCAACCCGATCACGGCCAGCGGTCAGGTCGAGGGTGGCATGTTGCAGGCTCTCGGGTATGCCCACTGCGAGGAGTTCGCTTACGACGATGCTGGAAAAATGCTCAACACGTCGTTTGGTCCATACAAGATCTATCGCGCCGACGAAATGCCTGAGACGGTCGTCTACCTGGTCCAGACCATGGAAGACAGTGGGCCCTTCGGTGCCAAAGCCGTGGCCGAAATCCCCAAAGATGGTGTTGCCCCGGCCTTGCGCAATGCGATTCTGAACGCCACCGGCGCGGCCATCAACGACCTGCCGTTCACCCCAGAACGGGTATGGGCTGCGCTCAACGACAAATGACGCTGGTCCTCGCCGACTGGCTGATTTCGTCGGCTGACCAACCAGCCCAACCGGGTTGGGGAGTTCGTGTGGTCGACGGCGTTGTCGATCAGATTGGTCAGAACGCCGACCTTCTCGCGACGTATCCAGATGACGACGTGGTCGATGCGGCTGGCCACATCGTGATGCCAGGTTTTGTCAATGCGCACGTGCATCTGTACGGGACCTTGGCCCATGGCATCCCACCCGTTGAGGGCACCGCTCCCGATGGGTTTTGGAGCTTCCTCGAGGACTACTGGTGGCCCAAGGTCGAAGATGCCCTCGACATTGCGATGATCGAAGCTGCCACCGACTACGTGTGCGCCGAGATGCTGCGTTCGGGAACCACCACCTTCTTCGACATTCTTGAAGCGCCTAATGCCATCCCCGATGCCTTGTTGGCCCAGAAGGAGGTCGTTGAGCGTCGCGGAATGCGCGGCCTGCTCAGCTTTGAGGCCACCGAACGAGCTGGCGTCGAGATCGCCAGGCTCGGCCTCGAGGAAAACGCTCGCCTCATTGATTCATGCAACCCCGGCGATCTGGTTGGCGGCTTGATGTCTTGGCACACTGTGTTTACGTGTTCGGCCGACTACATCGTCGAAGCCTTTGGTATGGCGACCGACCGTGGTGTCATGAGTCATGCCCATGTAAACGAAGGCGTTCACGAGGGTGAATGGGCCGAAGCCAACCTTGGCCAACGAACGGTCGAGTTCTACGACAGCATCGGTGTGGCCGGCCCCAACTTCTTGGCAAGCCAGTGCGTGCAGCTTTCGGACCACGAGCGGGACTTGCTGGCCGAGCGAGATGTTCGCGTAACCCACATGCCGTTGTCCAACTGCGAAGTTGGCGGCGGAATTGCGCCGATGCCCGAACTTCTCGACGCGGGGGTAACTGTTGGTTTGGGTAGCGACGGCTACGTAAACGACTTCTATGAGGTCATGCGCGGCGCGTTCCTGTTGCATAAGGCCAGACTTCAAGACCCGCGAGCGATGCCAGCCGAGACTGTTCTAGAGATGGCCACCCTTGGCGGGGCAAAGGCACTAGGACTCGATCGCGTCGGGTGTCTACTGCCAGGGTGGTCCGCCGACCTTCAGGTTGTCGATGCCACGTTCCCGACGCCCGTCACTCAGCACAACATCGCCGACCAGATCGTGCTTTGGCGTAATCACAGCCACGTACGCGACGTGATGGTGGACGGTCTGTGGCGGGTTCGGCGCGGTGAAGTGCTCGGCGCCGACATCGACTGTCTATCGGCTCGCTCTCGCGAACAAGCTGTTCGGCTCTGGGAGTGTGGTCGATGATCCCCGAACTGGCTCAAGCCATCGAGCGGGGCGAACCGGTGGTGCTCGCAACGGTCATCCGCACATTCAGGTCGGTACCTCGCCGCCCGGGTTCGAAGATGCTGATATTTGCCGATGGCCGCACCGTCGGCACCATTGGCGGAGGCGAGATGGAGCATCGGGTCGCGGTCGAGGCTGCGGGTGTGTT
>JAADHX010000425.1 GCA_013151655.1 Actinomycetota bacterium | reverse complement strand
ATCGCCTAATCGGTTACCTCGGTCGTACTCCTCAGTAGTCCAGATCGACCGTTGCTGCTTCCCGGACTGTCATCTGCGGCTCCGTGGTAGTCACAACGAAGAGCCTCCAATCGTCGACTGAGGAGTTCACAAAGAACTCCACGCAAATGTTGATAGCAATATTGCCAGTACCGGGTGGGCGGCGGCGGCGCTGCTTCAAACTCGGCAGTTTGGAACTCGGCAGTTTCGAACTTGGGAGTTTGGGCCCGGTCTATTGGACTGGTTGGCCGTCGGGTCTGAACACGTTCCAGGTGCCGTCGGGTTTGCGGTTGACGGTGTAGCCCGTTTCTTTATATCGGTTGTGTTTTCCGCAGGCACCGCCACCGTTGGCTGGGTCGGTGGTTCCGCCTTGGCGGTCGGGTTTCAGGTGGTCTATTTGGCAGTTCGAGATTCGTGTCTCACAGCCTGGCCAGTAACACAAGGTTTGGGTGACTCTCACGGCGTTGGCTGCCGGCCCAGCAAACAGACGAACTGTTCTGGAGTGATCGATTGTTACCGACCGTTCGTTGAGCACAATCCGACGAACATGATGCTCCAACCCTGCACTAAACGTTTCGGTTGGGTCTAACGGCTGCCCGTCGAAGGTTTCACACCGGTAGGTGTCCCGGAACGGATCGGGCGGGCCGATATCGGACCTGGTGAGTTTGGTGAGTTCGCGTTGCCATGTCTGGTAGTCCATAACCACATTGACAACAACTTGGGGTCTGACACCGCCAGGCGGCGTCGACGCGGCGCGTATGAAGATTTGGTGTAAGGCATCCATACGACGGTTGCCATCAGAACGGTCGAGCATGTCTTTGGTTACGTTGGCTACACCATGTACGGCGACGGCTTTAGCCCAATCGGTTTTGAATTCGGCGTCTATGAACTTGGCCCAGATCTTGTGCATTTCGGCGCCTTGGAAAGCGGCGCACCAGGCTTCGAAGGTCCAGCCTTTATCGAAGTCCTGCACCATACGGGCGTCACGTTTTTCATGGTTACGCTGATTACGGTCACAAGTGCCGTCCTCGTCGGTCAAAGATTCCCAGCTACCAACCCAAAGCCTGAACTCCAAAGCCGTAAGACCGCCAGCCTGTTCGGCCATCACCTCATCAGCCTCAACCAGTTGTTTACGGACCCGTTTGTTCGAAAACACGTGAGCCAGGCGACGCATGTTGCAAGTAGAAATCTCACCAGCCCGATACGCAGCCTCCACTACGGGCATACGGCGGCAGCACTTCACGACCTTCAACCGCAAACCAGCCTCAGCAGAAGAAATCCCGGTGCGATGACGGACCATAGTTTTGGCCGACAACATGCCATCAGCAGTCCACAAGTTCTTGCAATCGACACGATCCATAAGTTGCACATGGGCAGCCTCAACCCGCCGCGAAACCTGCTCCAACGCTTCTAACAGCCCGTTCGCCTCATCGGCAGTATCAGGCAACAAACCCAGCTCCAAAACCGCTCCGATAGCGATCTGAAGGCTCTCGACGGCAGCCTGAACGTCAACGTCGACCGAGATAGCGTCTACATGCCTATCGATTGTTGCGTTCCCCGTTGAATACATGTGTCAATCATATCAAACGAACGTTCGTCTCACTATAACCAAACCCAACAAAACCGACGTTTGTCCGAGATTCTCGACGCCGAAGCACCAACCAAACCTCGTTGTCGCTACAAGGTGGGCAAAACACCCCACCCAGGCCTCGCTCGTCACCAACCGACGTCTCTTCAGCGACGAACTAACCCGAGCCGGTCGGCCTCATGGGCAAAGCTGGCTATCCGCCAGCGAGTTCGTGGAGGTCGGCGCTGATCTCGCCGACCTCACGACGCACGTGGTCGATCGTCTTGGAACCGTCGATTCTCGATTTCCAATCGCGGCGACGCATCTGTGCGATCTGCTCTAGCACCAAGTCGCTGGTCGCTTCGATCCGAGCATCGCCGGCCGACCGCGCCGCCACAGAACCAAGATCGGCGGCCAGCTGGACGACGCGATTCCGAGCGGTCGCAAGTACCTCCTCGAGCTCGGGCACGGTCCGGCTGGGCATGCGCTTGGGCAAAAGGCGGAAGAAGACCTCGATGTCTGAAGGCGTCATCCGGCTAAGGCTTAGGCCCGCTATGTGTTCGGATCGTTTGGTCACATCTCAGTCCGGGTCGCGGCCGAGGATACGCAGAACCGAGTTCCATTTGGAGTCGGTGCTTTCGGCCGGTAACGATGGCTCGAATTGAAGTGATCCCTCGGCGAAGCGGGTCGCTATGGGCCAGACAAACCCGGCCACACCCTCAACAAGTTCTGGGTCGAGATCTTCATCGCCGGCTAGCGCCCGACCTAGATCCCAAGAGTGGACCGCCATGTCAACAGTGCGTTGGCGGTCGGTCGTACCCGTGCTGAGGAAGACCTCGGCGTTGGAGCTTGCCGCTTCAACCGCCGTCATCGCGTCGCTGCGGGCGTCCTCCCAGACATCGAGAGGGTCGCCTTCGATGATGTCGCCATCGAGCCCACCCACCGAATCGGGGTGATGGCCTGCCAGCAGGACGGGCACCCAGAGGCTCTCAGTCACAACATGGTTGACCAGATCGTAAATATCCCACTCGGCACAAGGTGTCGAGGCGCCCCACCACTCGGGCAGGATCTGGCGCAAGCGCACGTCGAACTCGCTGTTGGCGATCCGGTGCAACCTGGCCCAGTCGTTGTAACCAAGCGCGCTCATCGCTGCCGGCCTGGATCGATCGTCACAGATCTAGCTGGCCACGCCAGTTGGTTCTGAACTTCGACTCAACCTCAGCGGGCGACTGCCGCAAGGTCGCCTCGGGAACACATGCCACGAGCGCACACATACGCGACCAGTGGTGCGGGTTGGCAACACCATCGAACCTTGAGGCTCGCTCCGCCACCTGCTGCGGCGGCGGTGCATCGTCAAGGAAACCCCACAACCTGAGAGCAATGGTCAGATCGTGCACCACCGGGGCCCGCCCGAAGATGGATGCTCTCTTGAGGCCTATCTGCACTGCGCCCGCGAGAACATCATCAGCCGACTCAGACCCGACGAGACGCAGTTGATCGCTTAGATGCCTGGCCAGAACGAAGGCATAACCCTGATCTGGTCCCTGGTGGCCGAGCATCGGGCCAGAGGGCTGATGTGCGCCCACCGATGCGCCCCGATCGTCTGACCACGCATCGGGCACCACGCCAGGTGCCCGATAACTACGAGGCCGTGCAGTTGGAGAAGTTGGAACGTACTCGGGTGCAGCCATCGGATCTGAGCTTACCGACGCAGGACCCCTCCGACCGACGTCGCATTGCCACGGCACGAATCGCGGCTAACGACTAGCGACCGTTGCGTAGCAATCCGTAATAGATGCCATCGCGAAGTGCCAACCAACTGGCCTCGATGATGTTCTCTGAGACCCCGATGGTGGTCCACACATCGGTGCCGTCGGTCTGATCGATGAGCACCCTGGTAACAGCTGCAGTGGCCGAAGCTGAGTCGATGACCCTGACCTTGTAATCGGTCAGGTGGATCTGAGCGATCTCGGGAAAGAACTCGCCAACCGCATTACGCAAGGCCGCATCGAGGGAGTTGACCGGTCCGTTGCCCTCGCCAACCGAAACCCGGCGCTCATCTCCAACCAGAACCTTAACGGTGGCTTCGGTGTCGAACGAGGCGTCAGTGCGACGGTCGGTCACGACCCTGAACGACTCGACATCGAACCAGTTCGGCTCAAGCCCACCAGCGCGGCGCATCAGAATTTCGAGCGACGCATCCGCGACTTCGAAGTGATACCCCTCGTGTTCAAGTTGCTTTAGCTCGGTAACCAGCTGTCCAACCGCAGCGCCATCCAACTCGACGCCAAGCTCCTTGGCTTTGAGATCGATCGTCGCCCGACCCGAAAGGTCGGACACCAAGAACCGACTGTGGTTACCAACCTCGGTGGGGTCGACGTGTTCGTAACTGTCGGGGCGCCTGGCGATAGCGCTGGTATGTAGCCCCGCCTTATGTGCGAAGGCCGACTTTCCGACATAAGGCTGCTGATGCATAGGTGGCATGTTCAACAACTCAGCTACATGGAGGCTAATCCCAGACAACCGTTGCAGCCGACCCTCTGGCAAGGTTTCGATGCCCATCTTCAGGGTGAGGTTTGGGATTAGCTGGGTGTTATCGCAATTTCCGGTGCGTTCGCCGTAGCCGTTCATAGTGCCCTGCACCTGAGTGGCACCGGCCCGAACCGCGGCCATGGCATTGGCAACCGCACAACCGGTGTCGTTCTGAGTGTGGATCCCGATAGCCAGGTCGAAGTGACGAACAACATCGTGCACGATGCGTTCGACCTCGTCGGGTAGCGACCCGCCATTGGTATCGCACAGAACGAGTACATCGGCGCCGTTAGTTGCAGCCGACTCAAGCACGCTGAGGGCAAACTCAGGGTTGCGCATGTGGCCGTCGAAGAAGTGCTCGGCGTCGAAGAACACGCGAAGGCCCGCCTCGACCAAGAATCGGACCGAATCGCCAACCATAGCGACCGCCTCGTCGAGGGTTGTGCGCAAAGCGTGAGTTACGTGATAGTCCCAGGACTTGCCAACAATGCAGGCCGTGCCAGCACCGGACGTAACGAGTGTGTCGAGAGTGGCATCTTGATCGACACGACCAAGGGGTCTGCGTGTCGATCCGAACGCGACCAGTTGTGCTGTGGTTAGATCGAGTTCGGTCTTGGCCCGGTCGAAAAAGTCGCGGTCTTTAGGGTTGGCGCCCGGATATCCGCCCTCGATCCAATGCACGCCGAGCGCGTCGAGTTGGCGGGCAACCTTGAGTTTGTCTTCGCTACTGACCGAGATCCCTTCGAACTGCACCCCGTCTCGGAGCGTAGTGTCGAAGATCTCGACACTTGCGGGCCACGATTCGTTTCGGCGAGCACTGCGATCCACCCCGGGTGCTTCGGCTGATGAGTCCTGTGCGGTCATACAAGTTCGTTCCACTGTTCGAACTGAGGAAGTTCGCCACGCACAGCCTTGAAGAAGGCGGCCTGAATCTCGGTTGTGATCGGGCCCCGGTCGCCGATGATGCGATCGTCCACCGAACGAATCGGCACAACTTCGGCCGCCGTCCCTGACAAGAAGGCCTCGTCGGCGGTATAGAGGTCAGAGCGAAGTAGGTTCGTGGTGCGGTACTCGATGCCGAGGTCTTTGGCGATCTTGTGCACTGCGTTTTGGGTAATGCCCTCGAGCGCTCCGGCCGAGGTTGGCGGCGTGATCACCACGCCGTTCTTCACAATGAAGAGGTTCTCGCCGGTGCATTCGCTAACGAATCCTTGTGGCGACAACAAGATTGCCTCGTCGTAACCGGCATTGACCGCAGCAACTTTCGCCATTTGTGAATTGATGTAATGACCGACGCCCTTCGCGGCAGGAGGCATGGCGTTGGGATCGTGACGTTGCCACGATGAGATCATCATGTTGACGCCGGTGCGAAGGCTCTCCTCGCCCAGATACACACCCCAAGGCCACACCGCAATCGAGACGTTGACCGGGCACGGAAGAGGGTTGAGACCCATCTCGCCGTACCCGAGATATACAAGCGGCCGAATGTAACAAGACGCCAAACCGTTGACCCTCACCGTCTCCTTGGTTGCATCCATTAGCTCGTCGAACGAGAACGGAATTTCGATGGCCAGAATCTTGCAACTGTCGAACAGCCGGTGGATGTGTTCGGTAAGCCTGAAGATGGCCGTGCCCTTTGGAGTCTCATACGCCCTGATTCCTTCGAAGGCGCCGTTGCCGTAATGAAGGGTGTGGGTGAGTATGTGAACCTTGGCATCGTCCCAGTCGACCAGTTGGCCGTCCATCCAGATCTTCGAGGTAGGTGTGATGGGCATCAGGGTCTCCGTGATGGCTAGTGGTCTAACAACTGGCTGCGGGATCAGAGTTTGGCGCGAATGGCTGAGGCAATGGTGGCAGTATCGCCGCTATCGAAGCCCGCCACAGCCGAGGCCGCGTCGACAGCGGACCGGATGCGGGTCGCAGCGTCGGTTTCGCCCAAGAAGTCGAGCATCATCGCGGCGGAGATGACGGCTGCCACGGGGTTGGCGAGACCCTGGCCGGCTATGTCTGGGGCTGACCCGTGCACTGGCTCGAACAACGAAGGGCTAGTTCGGGCCGGGTTGAGGTTGGCCGATGCAGCCCGGCCGATACCGCCGGAAACGGCACCGGCGAGGTCGGTCAGGATGTCGCCAAACAAATTGTCGGTCACGACAACGTCGTACCGGCCCGGATCTTCGACGAAGTAGATACAAGCGGCGTCTACATGGTTGTACGCGGTCTCGACCTTAGGGAAGTCGGTCGCGACTTCGTTGAATGCGCGCTGCCAAAGATCGCCGGAGAAACTAAGCACGTTGGTCTTGTGCACCAGCGTCAGGTGTTTACGAAATCGCCGATTGGCCAGATCGAATGCGAAGCGCACGCATCGCTCTACGCCCATGCGAGTATTGACCGAACCCTGGGTCGCAATCTCGTTAGGTGTCCCTTTTCTTAGGAACCCACCCTCGCCCGCGTACATACCCTCGGTGTTCTCACGGATCACGACGATGTTGTGGTCGTCGGTGACGAACGGTCGAAGGTTGATGAACTGATCCATTTCGAATCGAATCTTGAGCAGAAGGCCCCGCTCGATGACCCCAGGTGGAACGCCGGGAGAGCCGACCGCTCCCAGCAGAATTGCGTCGTAGGTTCTGAGCTCTTCAAGCAGTTCGTCTGGCAACACGGTTCCGTCGCGCATGTACCGCTCGCCGCCAAGATCGTAATCGGTGGTGTCGAGGTCGACCCCGACTGCCTTGATCAGGTCGAGGGCTACGGCGATGACCTCTGGACCAATGCCGTCGCCACCTATAACTGCTACTCGATGGGTCACTGCGTTCTCCTAATGTCGCTGAAGATTCAGCCCGCCATCCTGTCAGACGTTGACGACGGTCGGTGCACCTCTATCATTCCTTAGATGGCTGAAGTCCATCGCATCTCCCAAGCGGCATACGACCGCCTCGCCGAAGAACACCGCGACCTGACCGGTCGAGGTCGAATCGACATCGCCGACAAGATCGAACAAGCGCGCCTGCTCGGCGACCTCAAGGAAAATGGCGACTACCACGCGGCCAAAGAAGAACAAGGCAAGATGGAGGGCCGTATTGTTCAGCTCTGGGGCATCATCGAAGACGCCGAGATCATCGAAGTAGCCGCCAACGGACTGGTCTCACCTGGCTGCATCGTCGAGCTTCGTTACGAGGGCGACACCACCACCGAAAAGATGCTGTTCGGCAGCATCGAAGAGCAACGCGATGGCCTCGAAATCTGTTCGCCAGGGTCGCCTCTTGGTAAGTCCCTTGAGGGCGCGAAACAAGGCGACACCATCGTGTTCGCAGCACCCTCGGGTGCCGAGCTAACCGTCGAGTTGGTGTCGGTCAGCGTCCGATAGCTAGATCGCGAGACGTGGGCTGTTAGCTCGTTTCGCGTGATGCGAGTATTCGGTTTGCAAGTTCGACCGCGGCCGTAACCACTTGGGGACCGTGGAGCGATCCTGGGTCTTCGCTTAGCCGCTCAATCGGACCCGAAACCCCAAGAGCCGCAACCACTTCGCCTGAAACGATCACCGGAGCACTCACCGACGCCACGCCGGGCGCCCTCTCACCAACGCTGGCGACCCAACCTTGGGCGCCAAGCCTTGTGGTCAAGGCTGCTCCCGACGAGCCGCGGTCGAGGGGCAACCTTGCTCCCGGCTGCACCACGGTGCGAAGTTCGTCAGGCGAGTCGACCGCCAACGCACATACGCGCACGTCACCGTGACGCACGTATAGCTGGACGCTTTCGCCAGTCTCGACTCGCAATGCTTCGAGCACGGGCCTGGCTTCCACGGCTAAATCCCACCGGGTCTCGGCCCTTCGCCCCCATTCCACTAGCCGCCAACCAAGGTCATAATTGCCGACATGATCCCGACGAACCAGCTGGTGGTCGACGAGCGATGAAAGCAAACGATGAGTGGTGGCACGACTGTAACCCGACGCCTCCACCAGCTCAGATAACGAATGAGGCCTGGCCTGTAACAGCTCGACCAGATTCATCGCCTTGTCTATTACGCCTACAGCACTTACGATGGTGTCCACGTAATGAGACTACTGTCTCACTATATGAGATAGCAAACGACCGATGGACACCAGAGGCCACCAAATGCCAGACGACGAAACCGCAGCATCGACACGGCCACAGACACTGAGTCAAAAGGTCTGGGATCGGCACGTGGTACGGCACGATGACGACCAAGAACTCCTTTACATCGATCTGCACCTCATTCACGAAGTCACGTCGCCGCAGGCATTCGACGGCCTCCGATTGTCTGGCCGAGGCGTAAGGCGACCCGACTTAACAGTGGCAACCGAAGATCACAACGTGCCCACCGCCAACATCGACCAGCCAATCGCCGACCCAGTCAGCCGGATCCAGGTCGACACCCTACGGGCCAACACCTCAGAATTCGGCATCACCAACTATCCAATGGGCGACCCTGGGCAAGGAATCGTTCACGTTATTGGGCCCGAACAGGGAATGACCCAACCAGGGATGACCGTCGTGTGCGGCGACAGTCACACCGCTACCCACGGTGCCTTCGGGGCCTTGGCCTTCGGCATTGGAACCAGCGAGGTCGAACACGTTCTGGCAACACAGACATTGCCGCAACACCCTTCTGGGACCATGGCCATCACGATCAACGGCGAACTCCCGCCAGGGTCGTCGGCCAAGGACGTCGTTCTGGCCATAATCGGCCGCATCGGTACAGGCGGTGGCATTGGCTACGTGATCGAATATCGCGGACCGGTCATCGAAGCTCTGTCCATGGAGGGTCGAATGACGGTGTGTAACATGTCGATCGAAGCTGGGGCCAAGGCCGGACTCATCGCTCCCGACGCCACCACATTCGAGTATCTGCGAGGCCGCAAATACTGCCCAACCGGCGCCGACTGGGACGCAGCGGTGGCCGAATGGTCAAGCTTGCGCACCGACGACGACGCAGTGTTCGACAAGGAAGTTGTCCTCGATGGGGCCGACATCGTCGCTCATGTGTCATGGGGAACGAACCCTGCGCAGGTGATGCGTGTCGATTCGATGATCCCCACTCCGCAGAGTTTCACCGACGAGGGCGAACGCGACGCCGCCAGGCGAGCACTCGACTACATGGGCCTCGTAGCCGGAACTCCAATGCGCGAAGTTGCCGTCGACACCGTGTTCATCGGGTCATGCACCAACGGTCGCATCGAAGATTTCCGGGCCGCGGCCGAGGTAGCAAGAGGTCGCACAGTTGCCAACGGCGTTCGGACTCTGGTGGTGCCGGGTTCTCACGCCGTCAAACGGCAAGCCGAAGCCGAAGGTCTGCACGAGACCTTTACAGCCGCCGGTTTCGACTGGCGCGAACCGGGCTGCTCAATGTGTTTGGCGATGAACCCAGACAAACTGAGCGTCGGCGAACGATGCGCGTCTACGTCCAACCGCAACTTCGAAGGCCGCCAAGGACGCGGCGGTCGCACTCACCTCGTGTCGCCAGCAGTAGCCGCCGCCACCGCAATCGCCGGCCACTTCGCCATGCCAGCCGATCTTCAGAAAGTGGAAGCGTCATGAAGGTAGTACGAGTCATCACTGGTACCGCCGTACCACTGGACCGATCAGATGTAGACACCGACCAGATCATCCCAAGCGACTGGTTGAAACGAGTCGAACGAACCGGGTTCGAAAAGGGCCTGTTCTCAGAGTGGCGCGACGATCGCAGTTTCGTTATGAACAACGAGGCCTACGCAGGTGCGAACATCTTGGTTGCTGGCAACAATTTCGGCACCGGCTCATCGCGCGAGCATGCAGTCTGGGCGCTCCAGCAGCACGGCTTCGATGCAGTGATCGCGCCGAGGTTCGCCGACATCTTCTCAAACAACTGCACGAAGAACGGCCTCGTACCGGTAGTTGTTACTCCCGAAGTCGGACGACAAATCATGGACGGAGTCCAAACCAACCCAGACGTCGAGATAACAGTCGACGTCGAGCGGCTACTGCTTGAAGCGCCCGAGCTTGACATCGAAGTCCGGTTCCACCTCGACGCTTCCACCCAAGAACGGTTCCTCGAGGGTCTTGACGACATTGGTATAACCGAGCGCCACCTCGCGTCGATCGACAGCTTCGAGGCAACCAGACCAGCTTGGATGCCATCGATCTAGGGTCGAGGCCCGCCGACGGGCCGATGCGTTGTCTATATGGGTCCTCAGGTGGACCCCGTTGTTGACGACAGACCCATCGGTTCCAATCTCTAAGCCTCCGTGGCGGATTCTCAATGACCGACGATCAAGTCGAACTCACATTCTTCACAACCGCGATGACCAAGCGCTGGTACTTGCCGCTCGGTCTCGCGTTACTTGGCCTCTTTGCCGGGTTCACCCTTGCACCGGCTACACCCGCGGCCGTATTTGAAGCCGAGACGCGTGTTCTCATAAGGCCAGTCACCGACTCGATTCTCAACTCGAACATCCGGGTCGATCAGGTCATCAACGAAGGAACCGAGGTCGAGCTGGCCAGCTCTGACTCAGTTATCAGGGCCGCTCTCGTTGCTCTCGGCGACGATGCACCCGTTACTCAGAGCATCGGAGACATTGATGATCAGCTCAAGGTAAGGGTTCGAGCCGACTCCCAGATCGTCGTAATGACCTACCTCGACGCAGATCCAGACGTGGCCGCCGCCATGGTCGATGCTCTGGCCGATGCGTATCTAATAGCCAGGACCCAAGGCGCTATCAATGTTCGCGATAGCCAGACTGCGCTCCTTGCGGGGGCGATATCGGCTAGCACCACACAGCTGACTGCCGCCAACCTCACCGTCAATATCGCCGAACGCGAGGCCGCAGCGATAGCGGACCTCGAACGCCGAGTCGAACGCCTCGAAGAGATCGTTGCCATCGGCCAGATCCAAGGCGACGACAACGAACCCACCGGCGATCCAATCGCCGTGCTCAAGGCAGAACTTGCCAACCTTCCAACGAGTGTCTCCCCCGAACAAATGGCTGCCGCTGCAACGACCAAAGAGCTCGTCGGCACCCAAATCAGCGGATTCCGAAGAGAGTTAGTCGATCTTTCGACGATCGAAATCGACGGTGGCGAGGTGCTCGATCGGGCCGAAGCTGGCACGCTCGTGGTGTCGAATCCACGAGTTGCATACCTCGCTATCGGGTCGCTCCTTGGGCTAATGCTCGGAATCATGATCGCCGTCATGGTCGAACGCTCGATGGCGGCGCGACGGGCCCATCGCCAGACTCGACACCAACTCGACGAACCCTCCGCAATCCCGTTCGCTGATGATGTCGCGCCCGGTTCGCGAATGATGTATCGGGTTGAGGAACCAACGCTGGAGTGGGAACCGTCCGCCGACTTCGTGTTCGAAGATGAGATCGGTTACGACGACGCCGCTGAGTCGTTGGGTTCGACTGCGCTCGCACCAGACCCGTCACAAGACCCAGCGGAGACTGCCGAGTCGGCCGACCACTTCTCCGACCTTGAAGAAGGCGTCGACGACGACTCCGACTTCGCGGATTCGTTCGAAGACGATGTCGTTAGCGACTACTTCGGCGCCGCTAACGAACACGACCCGCAAGACGTAGAAACGACGAGTGCCCCGACTGCCCTTGCCACCGCGACCGAAACTGCGGACGCTGCACACGAGCCCGAGTCTGGCCTTGTGGTGTTGGCGGACATTCCAAAGATCCCGCGCTCAGCCCGAGAACCAGTCGTGGTGACCGACCCCACCAACGGAGCTGCAACTGCGCTCCGCCGCTTGGCTCTGCTTGTGCTGAACGACACCCACGCCGTCGACACACCGGCGATAGCGGTCGTCTCTGCCCGAGCGGGTGAAGGCAAGACCACAATCGCAGCCAACATGGCATGCGCCATGCATCAAGAGGGCCACCGGGTCCTGCTGGTCACCAACGCACACCAATCAGTGATCGCCCCTGGCGTTCATATTCTCCCGCCGGGGATGGGTGTCGGCCCCGACTCGGTAGCACCAGACGACGAGCGGCTACAGACGTTGCTTGCCGAGGCCCAAGAACTTGTTGACATTGTGATAGTCGACGTTCCTCCGATCCTCACAGAAGCCGAGGGCATCCGGATCTCCCAGGCCTGCGACCGAGCACTAATCGTTGGCGTCAGCGGAAAGACCCCTCGTGCCGATGTCGACACCGTCGCTCGGCTACTCGAGGAATCAGGCACAGCGGTGATGGGACTGGCGACTACGGAACGACCCAACTGGCTCACCCGCCGCCTCGATCATCGCTCTGTCAGCGATTAGATCGCAATGCAGCACCGGGCGACTCTTAAATCCCTCTGACAGTGCAACTGTCGGGCCAGCTGTTCGCAGCGCCCGAGGCCATAGTTGGGACCCAGTGAATACAGCGACCGTGGGAACACTCGTCGAATCTGTAGCCGGCCGGGTGAGATTCCGGACGCTCGGAGGTTCTCAGCGGCGGCAAACCCAGCCACTCGAAACGTCAGAACTGGTTCCGGTTCGGCCACGTGAATAGGCTCCTCGAGCTCCAGTCTCGGGATCCTCAGCTAGCACCCAGTCACCGATGCCGCTGTCTGAGGTCGGCTTGGTCAAACCGTCGCTCGTTCTCGGCCGTTGTTTATCGCAGCGACATCGCAGCATCAACGAGGTCGATAGTTATGGGGAAGTAGCCTTGCTCGAAACCGAACGACGCGAGGGCGCCGCTGGTGTCGAGTAGAGCGTATTGCGACACGCCGTCTGATACGAGGAATCTCCAGTTGCGGTCCGACAGCTGGACGTTGAAGTCTGGTATGGACCCGGCGAACTGAGCATCTCCGAAGGCGAACACGCCGCCATCGGTGGCGAGAAGTAGGTAGCCCAATCCTGATCGAGTTGGAGCAATGCCAACGATCGGTGAACTGAGCCGCACACCGGGCAGCACAGATGGCACGGATCCGTGGAAACCAGCATCTCCGAAGGCGAAGATGCCTCCATCAGAAGCAACGAGCCAGTAACCATCTCCTGACGGCGTCGAAGCGATCGCCACGACCGGCTCGTTCAGAACTAGCGCACCAAGCGAGCCGTGAAACCGCCCTCCGAAAGCAAAGATGCCTCCGTCGGAAGCCATCAGCCAGAGTGCGCCAGTGGGTGATGTGGTTGCATCAACGATGGGTGCCCTTAGGTCTAGCGAAGGCAACGCACTGGTTACCACCGCTGCATCGCCGACGCTTGAGACAGCGCCATCTGCGGTTGCAACGTGATAGCCAAGGCCCGACGGGGTGGCGCTGATCGCAACCGCTCCCGGAATTGCAGCCTTACTTGACGCGTTCGATCCGAACTCCTGTACAACCCCGTCGGAGCGGAGAAGCCATCCCTTCAGCGAAGGCGCTTCTGCCGTGAAGACCGCTTCTTGTGCAACTAATTCGATCCGATAGGGGAATTGGGTGTCAATTTCTGAAGCCGTTCCAACCGCCGGAACCTCGATGACGATCTCGCCGCGGAGTTCATCAACATACGAACCCCAACCAAACGCTTCGAGAATTCGGGCCTGTTCGGCCACCATCGCAGCAAAACTGTGGCTGCGACCAAAGTGCACCGTCACCTCCGCCGTGGTCTCAAACTGCGAGGCGGGACCTGGGTGTTCGATGAACGCAAGGTGAATGCGGCCCGCGAGGTCGATCCAAGCGCCTGAGAAGTTGGGATGATCTCTGAGATCGACAATGAACGCGTCATCCGCCGCCGGATAAGACCCCCCTAGCTCGGGCACATCTGCGCTCTGCTGTGCGTCGACACCGGGCGCAAGAGCACTCAGCAAGATCGAGACGCCAACGGCCAGCATCAGCGACGCTTGAAGCCTTCCAAATCCGGCCACTAGGCCACCTGCCCATCTGTGCCGGTCAAACAAGCCTAGACCGCTCACCGTGCCAATCGCCAGGCAGCGCGGCACTCTGAAATTCTGGGGGCTGGGAAGTCCGCTCGGGCCGATGCCCCGCTCTGGCTCGGTTCTAGGTGGCCCTAGGTGACCTGTCGATCAACAACCCCGCCCGAGTGGGCGCCCGAACGCGCCAGAAACCTGCTCGAACTTTTGTTCGTGTTTATATTGCCAACACATCATGTGATGCTATGCTGTTGGTATGGATTGAAGCCGGATTGTTTATCTAACTCAGGAGGAGTTCAGCCAGCTAGACATCACCGCGCTCGACAAGATTTTGAACGGCATCCATTTTCATCGTTCGCGTTTGGATGGTCAGGAGGTGTTTGCTTTGCAAGCCCGTGCTGTTCTCACTCACGGCCGTAACCGGCCGCCTGATCCTGCACCGC
>JAADHX010000409.1 GCA_013151655.1 Actinomycetota bacterium | reverse complement strand
GTAGGGATCGATCTTTCTGGCCACCGATGGGCTGTGATTCGCTCGATGGCCAAGTCGTTCGGCCCCGATGTCCGGGTGGCGGTGATCGCCGGCGACGACGCCACCATCGCCGATCTAGACATGTCGGTGAGCGTGGGGCCGGGGTGGGTCAGCCATCTACTTCAGCGGGTCGCTGCGTTTCATCTGGACTCGGAGTCGAGCCAGGCTCTGGTCGCCGCGGCTGGAGAGTCGTACTCGGCCAGAAGGCAACGCCTCATCGACGGGCTGAGTCACTACGGGCTGGCTGCATCAGGCGCTTCAGGACTGAACGTTTGGGTTCCTGTTGCCGATGAGCAGGCTGCAATTGAAGCAGTCAGGGAGGCTGGCTACGTCGTCCGTGCTGGCGACCCGTACCGGATTTCGTCGAGCCCGGCGGTGCGCGTGACTATTGCGTCTCTCGACGATCGTCAGATCGATGCTGTGGCCGCAGCCTTAGGTCAGCACCTGAGCAGACGCACAAGCCAGTCGCAGTGATTCAACCGGAACGGGCCAACCTCAGTTCGGACTGACCTGCCAGGCCGAGGTCATGTCGTCGAAACCATCGAGGTCGAGGCCTTGCCTCATGCAGATAGACACACCGTCGCGGTCGGAAGGTTCGGGGCTGACCAGTACGGTGTTGATCTCGGCGGCGCTGGCCAGTCGCGCCGCGAGGTTGACAGCGTTGCCATAAACGTCGCCATCGCGAAGGGTTACTTCGTCGAAGACGATTCCGCCACTCACTCGTGGCATGACTTCCTCAGCGCCTAAGTCGGCCTGAATGGCAATCGCAATGTCGATAGCACATTCGAGGTCAGGTGCCACAAACATGACCTCGTCACCAATGAGTTTCACCACTCGTCCACCTCTCGATGCCACACACCAGGTTGTCACCTCATCAAAGCGGTGGAACATTCTTCCGGCCTGCTCGACGCTGAGGTTCTGAGTTAGGCGGGTTGAGCCAACAAGATCCACAAATCCAATGGCAAGTCGTTGAACCTCGAACTCGCCACTGAGAGCACCCTGGTCGTCGCTGCGGCCAGCAGCAACGATGTGGCGTCGCAGCGAGCTGTCGATGACATCGAGCAGTGTTGGCAACAGTTCGGCGCTTAGGGCGTTTGCCTTTGCCATCTCGAGGTCTTCGTCGTCGGCGCCGATGTGTTGCCTCGCGACGTTGACCAAGAACGACGAAACCAACGCGTCGGCGATACGGGCCGTCGACACTCCGATCACTCTCACAAGATCGGTGATTGGCTGTACTCCGAACACGTCGGCTGCGAGTTTGAAGCCCTTGAACAGGTCAACGTCAGGCGGGCCGGCCACCAACACTTCAGCGTCGACAATTCGGTGCCCGAGCGCAACGCGGATGGCCTCAACCTCGGATGCTGACATGTCGACCGCTTCAGCGAGTTGGCCTACAGTCAGGGTGTCTCGAATAGGAAACACCGCCAGGCGGGTGGCTAGAACGCTTGGCTCAAGGGCCGGATCGTCGAGTTCTTCTTCTGTTGCGCCCAACTGGCGGAGGTATTCCAGAGTTCGCTCGTCGACGTAGCGCGGGGGCGGCTGCTCGAATGTCCGCCAGCCGCTTAGAGGCTTCAGCGTTGTGAGATCGACCACGTAGTAGCTGCCGCCGCGACGTTGGTCGAACTGGCGGTCGATGGCTAGGCCGGCGAGATGGCAGTACAAGAGCGTGCCAACACCTCCGTGACCAACCACCACGACGTCGCCTGATGTCGGCGAAAAGAGGTCGGTTAACGCGTCGACGATTCTTCGCTGGGCGGTTCGCGCTGTCTCCCAACCGTGCGGCGACGTTTCAGGGGCGGCAAAGAAATCGTCGGCGAGGATCTCGAACTGGTCCGACGGAACGAATCCTGGTGTCGTTCTGTCGATCTCGCCAGTCATGGGTCGAACCTCGACGTCGAGCCCTAGATGCGTGGCGATGATGTGGCTGGTCTCGAGCGCTTTGACCTCGTCACTCGAAACCACACGGGTCACGCCCGCCAGCATCTGGTGTTTCGCAAACGCGACGGCCCGGTCAGCTCCGCTGGCCGATAGTGACCATTGCGGCACTGGCACGTCGGGCTCTACGGCCACCTCGGGGTGCGACACGTAGATGAGCCTGGTCATTGGATGAGTTCAAAAGTGCAGCCAGGGACAAGCTGTCCATTGATCTGGACCTCGACGATGTGACGGCCCTGGTAGTGGGTTCTGGTGGTGTGTTGTTTGAGCGAAATGGTTTTGCCGATGGTCTTACTCTCTCCCGGCGCTAGCTGAGTTTCTGCTCCCTTGAATACCTTGGGTGAAGTAGAGCCGTTGGCTTTTACGAAGTTGACGACTATGTCGACCAGGGCTCCCGCAGTGTCGGCCGATGGGTTGTCGACAACTACTTCGACGCGTACCTTCTCGCCGATCTGCACCTGTGGTGGGGTCGTGGTGACCTCTACCACCCTGGCTGGCGAGTCGGAGCCGAAACCGAGAACTGCTAGCGCTCCAGGGTGTCCGGCCTTTATGAGCGACCTAAGACCGTGACGAATCATCCGTTGTTCGTCCGCGTTCGAATCGGTCCACCAGCGTGTCGCGACATCGACCACAACCTGAGGGTGATCCTTGGCGATGTCGTTCAGGTTGTTGGCCACCGATCGACGGACGTACTCGGATCGGTCGTGCCTTAGCAGTTCTAGTAGGTCTAGCACTGGCGTCGGATTGGCCTGGAACTCTCGTAGCCGCCCGGCCCACGGCAGCCTTGGCCTGGTTCCCTCAGACACAAGTCGCCGAACGTGTTCGCTTGGATCGGCTGTCCAGTCCCGAAGCCTGCTGAGGGTTAAGTCGCGGTGCTGTTCGAGGTATGGCCTGATGCTGAACTCGGCGGAGAACAGTTTGGTCATCTCGTATTGAGCGGTCATGGCCAACTCGAAATGATCGAGCCCACAGTCGGCGATGAAGTAGGAGTGAGGCATGTACAGGAACGCCTTCATGTTGCCCATGTCTTGGTTGTCAACTTGAACCGCGAGTGCAGAGGTAACCAGCTTCAACGCCTCCGCGCGATCGGTCGGCAGATGGGCAGCCAGCACTGCCGCTATCTGGCGGCCCCGCGCCATCAATTCGAGGTCTTCGTAGCCGTCGAGGCAATCGGCCACAAACGCGGTGTGATCGAAATTTGGAGCGATCTGGCTAAACATCTCGGCTATCAAGCTGGGCACGTCGGGGCCGAACGAGTTCTTTAGCGGCTCAGCCATGTGAGATATCGACGATTCTCTCGAAGAGGTACTCGTGTTTCAAAAAGCTGGCCTCGTGTTCGTGGCCAGGCATCGGCGAAACGAGAGGCGAGACCTGGATAAGCCGCCAGCCGTCGGCGAGCGCAGCTACTCCACTGCGATAAGGCACTTCGGTCCAGTCGGCCGAAGGATCGGCACCATCAAAGAACGACCAACCGACAATTCGGCCCTCAAGGCTTGAATCCTCCATCCACAAGAACAAGACCTGTTGGCGTTGTGTATTTGGATTCATCGGTGACCCAGCTCGCTGCGTCGTTCGAGCCTTGTCAGGTACCAGTCGACGTCGAACTTTGGGTTGTTGGTGAGGTGGCGCCAGAGTCGTGTGCGGGCCACGACCTCAAGCCTGAAGTCGGCTTCGCCCATCCACGGTTCGCGGTGGCGAAGGGACATGGCGATTTTGGTCGGGTCGAACCTGGCAAAGATGTGGTCCGTGTTTGCTGAGCTCACCTCGGCGAGATCGTCTGTGTTCCATTGCAGCACCTGAGGACTAGAGGGGTTGAGCCTGAGTTTGTACATGAGGCGATCTCGCGAGCCGGGGTTTGGCATGCCGCGGTGCCAAAGGCCGTGGTGAAATATTAGAACCGAGCCGGCTGGTCCGGCCCACTGCCGTTCGCCCTTGAGATGGCGGTATCGACCAACGTCGGTTTCGTGTATGAGTCGTAGATGGGTTGCTGGCACAAACCCGGTGCCTCCGCCATCGTCGGCTACCTGATGGGGGAAGTAGAACACCTGAATGTCGAACGACAGATTGGGATCGATGATGGCGTCGCAGTGAAGACGTTGACCGTTTAGGTCCCCGCTGGGACGAAGGTGGACAAAGTCGTGGTCGAAAACAGCGTCAGGTCCGACGAGGCTTTGGATGGCTCCAGCAACCGTTGGGTGACGCAGCACCGCGCCGAGTGCTGACGGCTGCGGATACAACGACGTCCAAGGTTGGCCACTGTCGGGTGCATTGGGTCGATCCTCGCTACCCCATGTGTCGAGGATTGTGCGAAGTTCGGCCTCAGCTTGAGTGTTTATCGAGTCGTCGATTAGTGCAGGGAACTCCAGGAACCCCCTGGCCACGAACTCGGCCATTTGTCTGGTTGTAAGAAGTAGCGGAGCAGGCTCGTCGCCGATGGCGCTGCCAGTCACGCTGACTCCGAGGTTTCGGCGAGAGCTTTGATGCCAGCGACCGTGGACTCCATGTTGGCGGTCCAATCACCGAGGCGTCTGGCCACGATGGCTTCCTCTTTGTCCGGCATCGCTTCGATGGCCCCGGTCAGCCCAGAACGACCAGGCCCCATTCGGGCGTACTGGGCGAGCTTCGTCGAGCCGTCATCGAGAGGCACGAGCGTGAAGCACCAGTAGGCCGACGGTGCATCAGCATCGTTGACAACCCAGCCAAACTTCTGATCAACAATGCAGTCCGAAATGGTGCAGGTTGCATCCCATTCGCCAATGGCTTCGTGTTGGTTGTGGCCAACGAACTTTGCGCCCAAGCCAGGCCCAGTAGCGGGTTCGACCCAGTCGGCGCCCTGGAATTCGTTCGAGAACTCGGCCGGCAAGTTTATGTCGGTGACGAGCGCCCACAGCGTCGATGGCGAGGCCTTGACCTCGATGGCAACCGTGGCCTCTGGACCATCTGCGTACTTGACCATCAGCTTCTCCCTTTAACGTGAGGTTCTCGACGATAGCGTTGGCCCACGGAGGGCACTAATGGCCGAGCAGTTTTTCCCGTACGACATCGACAATCGCTGGAAGGCGATCTTCCGCGTTCTCAGCGTGAGCGATGACGACGGTGTCACCGTCGGCGACGACGGCGCAGTTGTTGTCACCTACGGTCGCAAACGCGTCGAGACAACCGTGTCGAACATCGACCACACCGAGGTTTCGGGGCCCCACCGTTGGTACACCGCAGTTGGTCTTCGCCTCAGCATGGCCGACGATGGCCTCACCATGGGCACCAACCACCGGCTTGGTTTGTGCATGGCATTCGTTGAGAAAATCCCCAAGGTCATGGGTTTCAAACCGCACTCTGCTCTATGGGTCAGCGTTGCCGATCCCGAAGGCTTGGCGGTGGCGCTTGAAAACGAACCTCAAACAGGCACAAACTCAGCCTGACTCGTGCACTTCGTCGTCGGGTAGCTCTGGCCACAACTCATCGAGGGCTTCGCCCAGGCCTACGTTGCGAAGCGTTGTCGCAACCCCGGACTCGGCTAGCTTGGCCAAGACTGGTCGGTGTCGGATCGCTTCTTCGACCATGGTGGTCCCCGGTCGCCACTCGAAAGTGAAACTAAGCGGTAGCAGTCGGCAAAACGATGAAAGTTTGCCTGACAGTGCTTTAGTCGACGACGGTTGCCGACTCGCGGTGTACGGGTGGTGTTTCCAAAGCGAGTCGAGGTCGTGAAAGTACTCGTCGTTGGCACCGAACTTGATTTCCTCGACGTCCAGAAAGATGGCGGTGGCGGCGCACATCAGACACGGCTCAAGCGTTGTGTAGAGGTGCAGGCCTCGTGCGTTGAACGCACTCATCGACGCGAACAAGTTCATCTCAGCATGAGCCATCCAATTGCCGCGAAGTCGTAACTCGCTGCTTGGATCGCCGCCGATGGCGTTGCGTCCACGGCCGGTTACGACCTTGGTGTGTGGGTCAAAAAGAACCGCGCCGATGCCGAAGTTGCCGTGCTGCCACGACAACCATGCCTCGTCGAGGGCCTGGGTCCATGGCTCCGATAGCGAGTCCAGGGTCTGCGCGGCAGAAAACTGATCGACCGGCTTCATGCACCGAGACACTAGCGTGGCTGCCACTAACTCCAAGGGGTCCTCATGGCAGCGCATGATTTCGACAACAATCGAGAGCTCGATGGCAAGGTGGCGCTGGTGACGGGCTCGTCAAGCGGAATCGGCGAGGAGACTGCACGACGCCTATCGGCTCTTGGGGCCAAGGTCGTAGTCAACTCCGCAACCTCGGTTGAGGCTGGCACCGCCGTGAGCGGATCGCTGCCTGGCGAATCCATCTACGTGCAGGCCGACATTTCCGACGCGACACAGCGCCAAGCTTTGCTCAACGCAACCATGGATCGATTCGGGCAGCTCGACATCTTGGTTAACAACGCTGGCTGGACCACCGTCGTCGACCATCGCGACCTCGACGGCCTGACCGACGAGATCTTCGACAAGACGATGCAGGTGAACGTCTATGGCACTTGGGGCTTAACCAAGGCCGCCATCCCGCTGCTCGGCAACTCCGAGGACGGCAACGTCACCACCATCACCTCAATAGCGGGTGTCCGTCCCGTTGGATCGTCGATGGCATATTCAATGGCCAAGGCGGCACTGAACCAGATGACGAAGCTGCTGGCGAAGTCGCACGGTCCCGTTAGGTTCAACGCGGTTGCTCCAGGCCTGGTCGCCACGCCATGGACCCAGGGCTGGGATGCTCAGCATGCCGCGGTCGCCGCGATGGCACCAGTGCCTCGGTCAGCAACACCAGACGATTGCGCCGAGGCTGTGCTGGCGATGGTTCGCAACGGTTACACCTCCGGCAACATCTTTGTTGTCGACGGCGGACTCACCCAGGCGACATGATCGGCTGAGCCCCTCGCATAGCTGGTTCGATCGATTTTGTAACCGACGCCATCCGCGGGCACAATCACAACCATGACTGCCCCCGCGACCACGACCGAAGAATCAGAACAGGTAGATGCTGCGATCGAGGCGGTTCTGGCCTCAGGCGACGTTTCGACGATGTCGGCCGTCGAGTTCCGCGGCCAACAGTTCGACCATGGTTTGGCGTGGGTGCACTTCGATGAGGGTCACGGCGGCCTCGGTGTTGCGCCACGGCTTCAGACGCGGGTCGAGTCGGCGTTTCGGGCTGCCGGTGCGCCGTCGCAGGATCCGTCAACATTCTTTTTGGCCTTAGCCGGCCCCACGATTCACACCCATGCATCTGAGGCCAACAAGGTGCGGTTTCTTCGTCCGATGTTCACCGGGACCGACCGCTGGTGTCAGCTGTTCAGCGAACCGGGAGCCGGCTCTGACTTTGCCGGGCTCGGGACCAAGGCTGTTCTCGATGGTGACGAGTGGTTGGTGAATGGCCAAAAGGTGTGGAACACGATGGCCCATCTAAGCGACTGGGGCATGTTGGTCACCCGCTCGAACCCCGAACTTCCTAAACACAAGGGCATGACCTACTTCGCACTAGCCATGAAGAGCCACGGCGTTGAAGTGCGTCCGCTTCGCCAGATCACAGGCGAAGCCGAGTTCAACGAGGTCTATATGACCGATGTGCGCGTGCCAGACGCCGATCGCATCGGCGATGTCGGCGACGGTTGGCGGGTTTCGCTGACCACTCTCATGAACGAGCGCAGCGCTATTGGTTCTGGCGGAGCTTCCAAGCGCGGCAGCGGAGCGATTGCCACCGCGGTCGAGGGTTGGAAACAGGCACCAGCGCACCACAAGACCGCTGATGCTCTCGACCGACTAACCCAACTCTGGATTAGGGCCGAGACGCTGCGCCTGACCAATATGCGCGCTTCGCAGAACCGCCAGAAGGGTAACCCCGGGCCCGAGATGTCGGTGGCGAAATTGGCCATGGCGTCGCTGAACCAAGACATCATGGAGTTCGCCGTCGATATTCAGGGTCCGTATGGCCAAGTTGGCGCCGACTACACATACCGTCGGCCAGAGGAGCTGTCGGTTTCTGGTGTCGAGAACGGTGTGCAACACGCATTCCTGCGAGTTCGAGCTAACTCCATCGAAGGCGGCACCAGCGAGATCATGCGCAACATCGTTGGCGAACAGGTCCTTGGCCTACCTGGAGAACCCCGCGTCGACAAGTTGATCCCGTGGAGCGAAGTACCTCGAAGCTAACAGCGCCAAGTCAGGAACTAGAAGCCGCTATTCGTTTGGCCATCTGCGACGTGGCCATGGTGAAGAAATCGGCCCGATCGGTGACCACGTTGTTGAGGTGTCCGAACAGTTCCATACTGATCATTCCGAGTATCTGGGCCCAGGACTCGAGCCCCAGCAGCAACGTCTCATCGGACGGATTGGCCTCGGCGATATCGCGCAGTGCTCGAAGGTCGGCTAAGAGCGCAGGCGAAAAATTGAGGGCGGCACCAGATCGTGGGGTTGACGTTTGGCCCGATCGCGTCTGTGGGGCGAGGTCAGCGAGGATGCCAAGCAGCACTCTCGGCACCTCGGTGGCTGGGTCGATGGTGTCGGTCGGCGCTGCGTAACCAGGTACGGGGCTTCCATAGATC